>NZ_RZQE01000304.1:0-7402 GCF_004022955.1 Mesorhizobium sp. M7A.F.Ca.US.002.01.1.1
GCCAGCCGATGCGGATGCCGGGAATGCAGAAGGCCTTGGACAATGACGAGAGGCTGATCGCCTTCGGGCTCAGTGAGGCAGCCGTCGGCAGCCGCCTGCCGTAGGAGAGGTCGCGATAGGTCTCGTCGACCAGCAGATGGCAGTCGCTGCTTTCGGCAAGCGCCACCAGCGCATCGAGCTCGGCTCGGCTCATCATCGTGCCGGTCGGGTTGTGCGGGCAGGTGACGCTGATCAGCTTCGTGTCCGGCCGAATCGCGGCCTTGACGCGTTCGACGTCGATGGCGAAGCCTTCCTCGAAGGCCAGGTCGACAAAGCTGATGGCGCAGCCGATCGCCCTTGGGGTTTCGATGTTGGTGGCGTAGTTGGGCCGGATGACGACGAGATGGTCGTTGGCCGACAAAAGCGAGGTCGAGATGATGAACAGCGCGCCGGCGGCACCGGCGGTGACCAGGACATCATCCGGCGAAATGCCGGCATCCTGCGCCGATATCAGTGCACGCAACTGCTTGTCGCCGCGATGCTCGCCATAGAAAAGCGTGAGATCGGGCAGCGACAGGCCGATGTCGGAGAGCTTCTGGTCGGCGATCGAGCTTTCGGAAAGATTGAAGCGGATACGGTCGTAGCCGTATTCTTCCGGCGCCTCTTTCTCGATCACCATCCTGGTGTAGTTCATGGCTCACTCCCCAAGAGCAGTTCACCGTTTCACGGAAACGGCGACCCGCTCTAACTCCTTGTTTTTACGCAATTCCGGACGGAAAACCGTTTCACACTTTTCCTGGAATTGCTCTAGGAACCCGTCCGGTCCATCCAAGCCATAAGAACATGAAGCCTGCCAAGGCGGATTCGCCGGCAGGCTTCTGTTCCAGTCGTCCTAACTGTTGGCTCAGGACTGAATGTTCAGGCCGAGGCCTTGGCCTTCCTGCCCTTGGCGGGCGCCTTGACGGGGGCGGCCTTGCGGCCGAGGCCGATCGACTTCGCCAGCAGCGAACGCGAGGCCGCGTAGTTGGGAGCGACCATCGGATAGTCCGACGGCAAGCCCCATTTGGCGCGATAGGCGTCCGGCGTCAGGCCGAAATGCACACCGATGTGACGCTTCAGCGATTTGAACTTCTTGCCGTCTTCGAGGCAGATGATGAAATCGGGCGTCACCGACTTCTTGGGATTGACCGCCGGGACCAGCGGGGCAGCCACCGGGACCGCAGGCTTGCCGAGCCCGCTTATCGAGGCGCTGACGCTGGCGATGAGGTCGGCCAGGCCGGAGGCAGGCAAGCGGTTCTTCTCGACGTAAGCGGACACGATGTGGGCGGTCAGCTCGAGCAGATCGATGTCTTTACGGGCACTGTTGCTATCGTCGGTCACTCTATTTCTCCGTCTACAGCGAATGACCTGAAAATCGGATTCGACTTCCGGAAAGGATCATGCGCGAAATCAAAATGCTATGGCGTCCTTCGTGCGTCCACGGGACGAATTGGCGTTGTTGTAGCGCGGAATTCCTAGTCGGCAAATCTGCGTATTGCAACGACTTGATGGCAGGTCACACGTTATTTTGAACAACTATATTAAACAATAACAGTATCAGACTATCAGCGCCTTGTCGCGCCACAAACGAAACCCGCCTTCGAAGGCGCGTGTGTTGTCGCCGCGCCTGGAGTCGGCGGGCAATTCATCGAGCTTGTCGACGTTGCCGCCACCAATGACGACATAGTCAGGCTGCATGGCGGCACGGAGCCGGTCGACGACGTCGAAGACGTATTTGCGCCATTTCTTCTTGCCGCGCTTTTCCAGGCCGCGTTCGCCGACATAATCCTCGAAGCTCTTGCCCTTCTTGTAGGGCAGATGCGCGAGTTCCATCGGTTGGGCGACGTTGTCGGCAATCATCGCCGCACCGAGCCCGGTGCCGAGCCCGAGGAACAGCATGCGCCCGCCCTCGTAGCTGCCGATGGCCTGCATCAGCGCGTCATTGACCACTTTCACCGGTTTGCCGAACGCGCCCGCAAAGTCGAAACCAGCCCAGCCCCTGCCGAGATTGGCGGGGTCGGCGAGCGGCCTGTTGTGGTTGACCGGACCGGGATAGCCCATCGAGACGACGTCGTAGGACAGGCCTTCGGCGAGCTTCTTCACGGTATCGATCATCTGTTGCGGCGTCAGCCCCGGCCCCGAATCGGCGCGGCGCTCCGCGCCGCCGGCGCTGGTGAGGATCTTGACGTGCGAGCCGCCGATGTCGATCGTGAGCACGATCTTTTCAGCATCCGGCGTCTCGGTGCCCGATGCTGGTTGCTTCACTGCCTTGGCCATCGCGTGGTTCCTCTCACTTCACCGGATCGATCCAGCCATTGGGTGGCCCGAACCCGGCCATGACGTCCGCCGGTCCCCATGTGAGCGGCTCGTAGAGGTGCGGCGGCGTGGTGTCGCCAAGCACCGGGCCGACGATGCGCCAGGCCAGTTCGCTGGCGTCCTGGCGGGTGAACAGCTGGCCGTTGCCGTTCATGGCGTCGCCTATCAAGCGTTCATAGGGCGGCATGTCGCCCTTCGAGTCGTCGAGCGCCGTCAGTTCGACCTGCTCGCCGATCATGTCGTCGCCCGGCGCCTTGCGCTGTGCTCCGATGGCGATCACCACCTGTGGGTCGATGCGGAAGCGGACGTAGTTCTGGTCGGCGGGCTTGATCGGATCGAAGACATCGAGCGGGGGCCGCTTCAGCCGCACCACCACTTCGGTGACATGCACCGGCATGTTCTTGCCGGCGCGGATGAAAAACGGCACGTCCTGCCAGCGCCAGGTGTCGACGAAGAAACGCACCGCCGCGAAGGTCTCGACGGGCGAGTTCGGCGCGACGCCGGGTTCAGTGAGATAGCCGGTGAACTGGCCGCGCACGACATCGTCTTTGGTCAGCGTCCTGATCGCGCGCAGCACCTGCACCTTCTCGTCGATCAGATCGTCGGCGGAGCGGCCGACAGGCGGCTCCATGGCAAGCAGCAACAGGATGTTGAGCAGATGGTTCTCGATGACGTCCCTGATGCAGCCGACATCGTCATAGAAGCGGCCACGTCCCTCGACGCCGAAATCCTCGGCCATGGTGATCTGCACGCTCTCGACGTAGTTGCGGTTCCAGATCGGCTCGAGGAAGGAATTGGCGAAGCGGAAATAGAGCAGGTTCTGGATCGCTTCCTTGCCCAGGTAGTGGTCGATGCGGAAGATCGACTGCTCGTCGAACACCAGATGCAGGACCCGGTTCAGCCAGCGCGCCGATTGCAGATCGTGACCGAAGGGCTTTTCCACCATCAGCCGCGCGCCATGCGCCGTGCCCGACTGCTCCAGCCCCTGGACGACGGTCTCGAACATGGTCGGCGGCACCGCCATGTAATGCAGCGGTCGCTGTGCGGTGCCGAGCGCGCTCTTCAGTTTCTCGAACGTCGCTCCGTCACGGTAGTCGCCGCTGACGTAGCGCAGCAGCGAGGCGAATTTGGCGAAGGCTTTTTCGTCGATCTTGCCGAGCGCATTGACGATGCCGTCACGCGCGCGCGCCTGCAATTGCTTGAGGTCCCAGGCATCGAAGGCGACGCCGATCACCGGTTCGGTAAGCGTGCCCTTGGCGACCATCTGGTAAAGGGCTGGAAATATCTTCTTGTGGGCGAGGTCGCCGGTGGCCCCGAAGAGCACCAGCGTGTCGGACCGTTCCTGGCTCATGCGCGTGTCTCCCCCGCTGTCCTCACTTGCCGGCCTTCGGCTTCTCAACATGGCCGCCAAAGGCATAGCGCATGGCGGAGAGCAGCTTGTCGGCGAATTCGGATTCGCCCTGCGAGGAGAAGCGGTCGAACAGCGCCGAGGACAGCACCGGAGCCGGCACGCCGGTGTCGATGGCCGCCTTCAGCGTCCAGCGGCCTTCGCCGGAATCCGAAACGCGGCCGCCGAAATTCACCAGGCCCGGATCGCTCTTCAAGGCGCCGGCCGTCAGGTCGAGCAGCCAGGAGCCGATAACGCTGCCATGCCGCCAGACCTCGGCCACCTGGGGGAGGTCGATGTCGAACTGGTAGTATTGCGGGTTTTCCAGCGGGCTGGTCTCGGCGTCCGCCGTCCGTTGCCGCTTGCCTGCATTGGCCGATTTCAGGATGTTCATGCCTTCGGCATAGGCGGCCATGACGCCATATTCGATGCCGTTGTGCACCATCTTGACGAAGTGGCCGGCGCCGCTCGGTCCGCAATGCAGATAGCCGAAGGGCGCGGTCCCGGCATCCCTGGACGGATTGGAGCCGGCATCGGCGCCCGGCGCCAGCGTGGCGAAGATCGAATCGAGGTGCTGCACCGCCACGTCGGGACCGCCGATCATCAGGCAGTAGCCACGCTCCAGGCCCCAGACGCCGCCGCTGGTGCCGACATCGACAAGATGGATGCCCTTGCCGGCCAGTTTCGCGGCCTGGTCGACGGCGTCGTGATAATAGGAATTGCCGCCGTCGACGACGATGTCGCCGGGCTCCATCAGGGCCGCCACCTGGTCGATGATCCTGCCGGTGATCGCCGCCGGCAGCATCAGCCACACACAGCGCGGCTTGGCCAGCTTGCCGATGAATTCTTCCATCGAGGCCGCCCCTGACGCGCCGTCGGTCACCAGGGCCGCGACGCTGGCCGGGTTGATGTCGTAGACGACGCATTCGTGGCCGTCGCGCATCAGGCGCCGGACCATGTTGGCGCCCATCCGGCCCAGTCCCATCATTCCGATCTGCATGGTTTCGTCCCTGTTTTCTAGGAGATTTGCGGGGTTATCGAGGGAAGGTCTGCTGGCTGTCCTGGTCGCCTGAGATGACGGAGAAGTCGACATTCTCCCAATCGCCGGCCCCGGGCCAGAAAAAAGTGAAGGTCAGCGTGCTTCCCTTGGGAAGGCCAGAGACGGCCAGATCGGCAAGATGGATGCCGAAATCGTTCTCCACCGTCTGGCTGTCGTGGGCGGTCGCCCAGTTGTCGGTGCTCCAATGGACTGTAGCCGGAGCCAACAGTTCGACGCGCAGTGTCTTGCCGGCCGGGACCGTGCGGATCTTGTTGTTGAACCGCCATGTCCGGAACGGCGACACTGTCTTGGCCTCGATATACCGCTTGACGCCTTGCGGCGGCATGTCGAAGACCGCGCCGTCGCGCAGCGAGCGCAACAGCTTGATATGCTCCGAATGCGCCCAGACCAGCGGCATGGCGCTGCCCGAGGGGCGGCCGTGCAGCAGTTCGCGCTCCGGCATATCGGCGCCGTCCCAGACCTGCTCCGGCAACAGGCCGCCCGGTCCGGCCGAGCCTTCCAGCGCTGCCAGCAGGCTGGCTGCCTTTTCCCTACGCCCGGCCGCCAGCTCATAGTGGGCGCGTTCGCCGGCCAGCAGCGGCCAGGGGCGACCCTGGCCGGTGCCGTCGAAAGGTGCGCCATCTTCATGCTCGCCATAGCCGTCGCCGTTGTAGCGATACCAGAGCGGCCCTTGCGGCAGATCGCAGCGCAATTGCGCGTCGATGACCTTGACCGTGTCTGTCATGCGCGGGTCGTCGGCCGCCCGCAGGCCGAAGCGGACAAGTGCAAGCGCATCCGGACTGACGATTTGCTCGGCCGGCCGGTTGGTGTCGCCGGGTGGCCGGTTCTTGATCGGGACATAGCCGTCCTTCGGCGAACCGGCCTCGGCGCTGTCGGGTGGTGCTATGCGGACATAGTAGCCTTCGACGCCGACTTGACCGCAGATCGCCGTGCCGGTGACGTAGGTCCAGCGCTCGACCTGGTCGTTCCAGACGTCTGATGTCTCGCGCAGATAGGTCGCCGCGTCCGGCTTGCCACAGGCGTCGAGCAGGTCGGCTGCGGCAAGCAGTGCGGCGATTTCGACGGCGAGCGTGAACGGGCTGTAGCCGGCATCCTCTTCCCAGCGGTCCTCGCCGGTGACCGGCCCGTTGCGCACGACGAAGCCGGCGGCGCGCTCGATCATCGGCAGAAAGACTGCGAGCTTGGCGTGCGGCAAATGGCCGGCGCGGTGCAAAGCTTCGGCCAGCAGCAGCGGAAAGGCGCATTCGTCCATCTGGATGCCGGGCCAATAGGCCGATCCGTCGAGCCAGGCGTTCTGCGGCCAGTGGCCATCCGGCTGCTGGATGGAGCCGAGATAGTCGAGGATTTGCAACGCCGAGGCGGCGTCGCCGGCAGCAAGAAAGCCGCCGGCCGTCTCGACCAGATCGCGCGGCCAGACCAGATGGTAGCCGCCGAGGTCGTCGTCGCCCTTGTCGAAGCCCCACGGGATCGACAGGCTGGCGACCGCGGCGCCCGGTGTGGCGATCGACCGGTGCGTCGCCAGTACCGCCGTCGAGACGCGATAGAAGTTGATCCCGGGCACCGCGTGCCGGTCGAGCGGCAGCAGGCCCTTTTGCCAGTTGCGCCAGTTCTGGAGGTAGGAGTTCGCCGCGGGTTCAAAACCCTGCTTCAGGCTGGCGAAAGCATGTTCCGCAGCCTCCTCGGGCGTCGCGCCAAATCCCAGCGCCAGCAAAGCCTTGGTCCTGGCCGCGGAAAAGCCGATCTCGCCGGTCAGCGCGACATTGCCGTCCTCGGCCCGCTGGTACGCAGCATCGAGCTCACCTGTGTTGTGCAGTTGCTGCCAACCGTCGGAAAAACCGACATAGCCGGCCGAACCGGTCCGCCAGGGCAGCGACGAGGCCAGCGCCAGGCAGGAGCCGCGCCCCGAGGCGAACAGCACGGGCTTTCCCTCGTGTTCGCCGACCCAGGCGGTGTTGCCCATGCCGGCATTGACCAGATGCGGCGCCAGAAGCGCGTAGACGCGATAATCGTCAGCGACGCCCCTCAGCGCCGTGAAGGTGATTTCCTGCAGCAGCGCCGGGCGCGCCGGATCGGCGAGGATGCGCTTTTCGATCCGCCAGGCGCCGTCGTTCGCCGTGTTGACCAGCCGGTAGGCGGGTACGCCGTCCTCGAACGGTTCGATGCTGTGCGTGGCAGCGCGCTTCTCTTCCGAGAAATAGCCGGCGGCGGCGGTGACGATCAGGCCGAGGTCGCGGGTGCAGGCACTGTCGACGCGCGAATAGTAGATTTCGTTGAGGATGCCGTGGCTGATCGTGAACCAGATCCGGCCGGCCGGCGAAAGCGACGTTCCGACGCCGCTCTTGGCGCTTGACGTCCAGCGCGCCGGAATTCCCGGGGCGCCCGGAGCAACGTTTTGCGTCACTGGCATTCTGTTTCAGTCTCCTGGCCTCCTCCCTAGACCATGACGCGAACCCTTTACAATCATTGCACCGCAAGTTGATCGGCGGGCCGACGGCAGGGCAACGAACTAGGGCTAACGGGTTTCTTCGGAGCTTTCGCCTGCGCTGACGGAGCAGCAAATGAAAAACCCGCCAGTGCGGCGGGTCACCGGCGCAAATCAGCACCATAGACGAAAATGTACC
>NZ_RZQE01000305.1:0-7400 GCF_004022955.1 Mesorhizobium sp. M7A.F.Ca.US.002.01.1.1
TGTCGGTGCCGAGCAGGATCGGCCCGACATGCAGCGCATCCGTCATGGTTCTGAGCGCCGTCAGCGTGATGTTGGCCGAATCGAGGTTGGGGAACACCAGCAAATTGGCTTCGCCCTTCAGTCTCGAATGGGGATAGACGCGCTGGCGCAGGTGCTCCGACAGAGCAGTGTCCGCATGCATCTCGCCATCGCATTCAAGGTCAGGCGCGATGCGCGCCAGGATCGCCGCTGCTTGCCGCATCTTCAGGGCGCTGGGCGAATCGCGCGAGCCGAAATCGGAATGCGACAAGAGTGCTGCCTTCGGCTCGATGCCGAAGCGCTGGATTTCTTCCGCCGCCAGCACCGTCATCTCGGCGATTTCTTCCGCCGTCGGGTCGACGGAGACGTGGGTGTCGGTCAGAAAGATGATGCCGCGCTGCGAGATCAGCATTGAAAGCGTCGACAGGTCGTGGTCCTTGATGCCGGCGCGGGGGCCGATGATCAAGGTGACGTTGCGCAGATGCCGCTCGAACCGACCTTCGAGGCCGCAGACCATGGCGTCGGCATCGCCGCGTTTCAGCGCAAGTGCTGCGATCACCGTGTTGTCGGTGCGCACCATGGTGCGCGCGGCCTCCGTCGTCACGCCACGCCGGCCGGCGAGTTCGATCAAAAGGTCGACATAGTGGCGGTAGCGCGGATCGTCTTCCGGGTTGATGAGGCCGAAATCGACCCCGGGCTTGATGCGCAGGCCGTAGCGCTTCAGGCGCACTTCGATGACGTGCGGGCGGCCGATCAGGATCGGCTCGGCGATGCCTTCCTCGAGCACCACCTGGGCAGCCCGCAGCACGCGCTCATCCTCGCCGTCGGCATAGATGACGCGCTTGGCGCTCGATGCCTTGGCGGACGAGAACACCGGCTTCATCACCAGGCCGGAGCGGAAGACGAAGCGGTTCAGCTTGTCGATATAGGCAGCAAAGTCGGTGATCGGCCGCGTCGCGACGCCGGTGTCGCAGGCTGCCTTGGCGACCGCGGGCGCTATGCGCAGGATCAGCCGCGGATCGAAGGGCGAAGGGATCAGGAATTCAGGGCCGAAGATCGGCGTCTCGCCGGAATAGGCGCGGGCCGCGACGTCCGAAGGTTCCTCGCGTGCGAGCGCTGCGATTGCCCGCACCGCCGCCATCTTCATCTCCTCATTGATGGCGCTGGCGCCGCAGTCGAGCGCACCGCGAAAAATGTAAGGAAAACACAGTACGTTATTGACCTGATTGGGAAAATCGGACCGGCCGGTGCAGATCATCGCATCCGGACGCGCTGCACGCGCTATTTCCGGCATGATCTCCGGATTGGGGTTGGCCAGCGCCAGGATCAGCGGCTTCGGCGCCATGTGCTGGAGCAGTTCCGGCTTCAGTACGCCTGCCGCCGACAGGCCGAGGAAGACGTCGGCGCCCGAAATGACGTCGGCCAGCGTGCGCGCCTCGGTGTCCTTCACATAGGGGTCTTTCCAGCGATCCATCTCATCGGTGCGGCCCTTGTAGGCGACGCCGAAACGGTCGGTGACCCAGATGTTTTCGACCTTGGCGCCGAGCGAGACCAGCAAGTTGAGGCAGGCAAGGGCGGCAGCCCCGGCGCCGGAGGTGACGATCTTGATGTCCGATATGGTCTTGCCGGCGAACTCCAGCCCGTTGAGCACGGCGGCAGCGACGATGATGGCTGTGCCGTGCTGGTCGTCGTGGAACACCGGTATGCCCATGCGGGCCTTCAGCTGTTCCTCGACCTCGAAGCATTCCGGCGCCTTGATGTCCTCGAGATTGATGCCGCCGAAAGTCGGCTCGAGGGCCGAGATCGTCTCGACCATGCGCTCGATAGCGGGCGCGTCGATCTCTATGTCGAAGACATCGATGCCGGCGAACTTCTTGAACAGGACGGCCTTGCCTTCCATGACCGGTTTGGAGGCCAGCGGGCCGATATTGCCGAGGCCGAGCACGGCCGATCCGTTTGTGACGACACCGACCAGATTGGCGCGTGCGGTGTAGTCGGCGGCGGTCGCCGGATCGTCGCGGATTTCCAGGCAGGGGGCGGCGACGCCGGGGGAATAGGCGAGCGCGAGGTCGCGCTGATTGCCGAGCGGCTTGGTCGCCTGTATCTCGAGCTTTCCCGGCCTTGGGTGCTTGTGGAAGTAGAGGGCGGCTTCGTCGAGGTCCGAACGTGCCGTCTTTTTGCTCTCGCCTTCCATGCGGCCACTCCCTCGAAATCTGCCTGGAGATTCCCTTTTAGCATGCAGCCGTGGCTTTTCGCGACGCTAATTGACGCGCCGGCGGCAATACCCGGCGGCGCGTAGAAGACCTCGAATAATCAAATACTTATGACGATTTTCTGACGGACGGCTCCGACCGTTTCACGGATAAGTTGATCAAAAGGCGCTGACGTAAAGACCACCATCGACCGGTATGTTCTGCCCGGTCAGATAGCCGGCATGGACCGAGCACAGGAAGGCGCAGATCTGGCCGAACTCCTCCGGCGTGCCGAGCCGCTTGGCCGGAACATCGGCGCTGATGCGGGTCTTGCGCGCGGCTGCGGCCTCAGGGCTTTCGACTGTGCCGGCCTCATGCGGGCCGCGCAGCCGGTCGGTGTCGAGCTTGCCCGGCAGAAGGCTGTTGATGGTGACGTTGCGGTCGACAACCGTTCTGGCCACGCCGGCAAGGAACGAGGTCAGGCCGGCACGCGCGCCGGACGACAGGTCGAGGCCGGGAATGGGCACATAGACCGACAGCGAGGTGATGTTGACGATGCGACCGAAGCCGCGCGCCGCCATGCCGTCCAGCACGGCCTGCACGAGCTCGATCGGAGTCACCATGTTCTGGGTAACGCCTTCGAGGATCTTTTCGCGATCGAGCGTGCGGAAGTCGCGAAGCGGCGGTCCGCCATTGTTGTTGACCAGGATGTCCGGCTCGGGGCAAGCCACGAGCAGCGCCTTCTGCACCTCCGGCTTCGAGACGTCGCCGACGACTTCCGTCACCGTGACGCCATAGCGCTCGCGCAACTCAGCGGCGGTTTTCGCCACCAGCTCCGCATTGCGTCCGTTGACGACAATGTCGCAGCCGGCTTCCGCCAGCGCCATGGCGCAACCGCGCCCAAGTCCCTTGCTCGAAGCGCAGACGATGGCCTTCTTTCCGCGGATACCGAGATCCATGACGATTTCTCCTGTGATTTGGCCGGCAAGCTAGTCCTTCGGCTGGACCAATCGCAACCGTCATACGGTTGTTGCATGAATCGGGGCATAGGCTCGCGAAAGCAACGGTGAAATCGCGATGTCCGGCCAAGAGCCCCGCACTTTCCGCAGCATGTTCATTTCCGACGTCCATCTGGGCTCGAAGGCGGCCAAGGCCGAGTTCCTGATCGATTTCCTTCGATATCACGATGCCGATATCATCTATCTGGTGGGTGACATCGTTGATGGCTGGCGGCTGCGGCGGAGCTGGCATTGGCCGCAAAGCCACAACGACGTCGTGCAGAAACTGCTGCGCAAGGCGCGCAAGGGCGCCACCATCACCTACATCGCCGGCAACCATGACGAGTTCGCCCGCCAGTTCCAGGGCGTGCATTTCGGCGGCATCGTCGTTGCCGATCGCGCCATCCACGAGACCGCCGACGGCAAGCGGCTGCTCGTCATCCATGGCGACCAGTTCGACACCGTGGTCCACAATGCGCGCTGGCTCGCCTATCTCGGTGACCACGCCTATGACGCGGCCATGCTGGTCAACCGCGTGGTGACGCGGCTGCGCCAACTGCTCGGCCTGCCTTATTGGTCGTTTTCGTCCTGGGCCAAGCACAACGTCAAGAAGGCGGTGAACTTCATCGGCTCGTTCCAGACCATGCTTGCCGACGAGGCGCGCCGTTCGCATGTCGATGGCGTCATCTGCGGCCACATCCATCATGCCGTCATCGAAAATTTTGGCGATGTCCAGTACATCAACACCGGCGACTGGGTGGAAAGTTGTACGGCTGTGGTCGAGCATTTTGACGGCCGCATGGAAATCCTGACCTGGGCGCAGGTGCTGCCCGAGGCGCCGGACGAGCCCTTTATCCCGCTGCTCATCGAGGACCGGGTAGGGCAGGCGGCCTAGTCCGAAGTCCTTTCGGGCTTCGGAATCAATCAATTAGTCCAACCGGTTTCGTCCGGTTTTCGTCCATGTTAAGGGATCGATACGCGTTGCCCTCCGGTCGAATACAGCGCGATTGGATCGATTCATGTCCCTGCCGCAGCTCTCGCCCGAACAACTCGTCAAGCCGCGCCATTTCGAACTGCGCATGAGCCTCATCTTCGCGACGCTTTTCGTGCCGCTCGGAACGCACTTGCCGTATTTTCCGCTGTGGTTGCAGGCCAAGGGTTTTCATGCCGAGCAGATCGCGGTCATTCTGGCGGCGCCGATGTTCCTGCGCGTGGTGACGACGCCGCTGCTGACCGCGCTGGCCGACCGTGCCAGGGACCGCGCCGACGTCTATGTCGCGCTGATGGCTGCGTCGCTGCTTTTGTCGGCAGGTTATTTCCTGACACCCACCTATGCGATGGTGCTGGCGGTCTCGCTGGCGCTGACCATCGTCTGGACGCCGCATTCGCCGATCGCCGATTCGCTGGCTCTTTCTGGTGTCCGCCGCTTCGGTTCGAACTACACAAGCATGCGTAAATGGGGCTCGATTTCCTATTTGTTCGCCAATATCGCCGGCGGCTTCATTCTGTCGGTAACCGGTTCACAAGCCGTTCCGGTTATCATTCTGGTGGCGTTTGCCGCCGCCCTTGCCGCTGGCCTGCTGGCGCCGCGCCTTGGCCGTCCGCGGCGCGCCTCGCCGCTGTCGGCCACCGACATCCAGCATTCAGCGCCGAA
Organism: Mesorhizobium sp. M7A.F.Ca.US.002.01.1.1; assembly: GCF_004022955.1. Lineage (NCBI taxonomy): Bacteria > Pseudomonadati > Pseudomonadota > Alphaproteobacteria > Hyphomicrobiales > Phyllobacteriaceae > Mesorhizobium > Mesorhizobium sp. M7A.F.Ca.US.002.01.1.1. Next base: position 4,863 of record NZ_RZQE01000305.1, read on the forward strand.
GCTTCTCAACCCGTATTTCCTGTATTTCTCCATGGGCGTCGGCGTCATCACCGCCAGCCACGCATTCCTCTACGGTTTCGTCTCCATCTACTGGAAGTCGATCGGCCTCGGTGATTCGGTAGTCGGTCTCTTATGGGCTTGGGGCGTGGTGTCGGAAGTCTGCATGTTCATGATGTTCACCCGCTTTTTCGACCGGTTCTCCGTCGTGTCGGTCATGGTGATGGCCGGAATCGGCTCCATCGTGCGCTGGATCGCCTTTCCGCTGGTCTGGCCGCTCGGCCTCGGCATTCCCGGCTTCTTCGCTGTCCAGTCGCTGCACTCGGTCTCGGTGGCGCTGGGGCTGATCGGGCTGCAGAAGATGATCGGCGAAACGATCTCCGAGGAGCGGACAGGTGCCGCGCAAGGCATCGCCTATTTCTCCAACGGCTTCTTCATGGCGGTGGTGACGCTGGCGTCCGGCCCGCTCTACGACCGTCTCGGTGTCGACGGCTTCTTTGCCATGATCCCGATTGCGTTGATCGGACTGGCGCTGATCGGCCTTGCTGCGCGCTCAGCCCCAGAGCGCCGTATCGGGCGGTGACACCAGCGATCCCTGGTAGACAAGGCCCGGTACCCGGTCGCGGGCAAGCAGCAGCGGACCGTCGAGGTCGACGAAATCGGCATGCTGGGCAAGCAGCACCGCTGGCGCCATCGCCAATGAGGTGCCGACCATGCAGCCGACCATCACGCCGAAACCGAGTTCGCGGGCGCGATCGCGCAGCACCAGTGCCGCAGTCAGCCCGCCCGACTTGTCGAGCTTGATGTTGACGGCATCGTAGAGACCGACAAGCGCTTCGAGATTCTTAGCCTCGTGCACGCTTTCATCGGCGCAGATCGGCACCGGATGCGCGATATGGCGCAGGATCTCGTCATGACCGGCCGGCAGCGGCTGTTCGATCAGCGCGATGCTTTGTTCGGCGGCAAAGGCGAGGTTCGCAACGATGTTGTCGTCGCTCCAGCCCTCATTGGCGTCGAGGATGATGCGGCTGTCTGGCGCTGCCTGCCTGACCGCGCGGATGCGGGCAATGTCGTTGTCGCCGCCGATCTTGACCTTGAGCAGCGGCCTCGCGGCATTGGCGCGGGCCTGCGCCGCCATCGCCTCCGGCTCGCCCAGCGACAGCGTGTAGGCGGTTTCGAGCGCCTGCAAGGGAACAGCGCCTATCGCAACCGCCACCGATGTTCCGCTGAGCTTCGCCTCCAGATCCCATAGGGCGCAGTCTATGGCGTTGCGGGCGGCTCCGGCCGGCATGGCATCGAGCAAGGCGCTGCGGCTGATGCCATCGGCGATCCGGCCGCGCATGGCGTCGATCGCCTCGCGCACGCCCTCAATCGTCTCGCCATAGCGCTTGTAGGGGACGCATTCGCCGCGGCCGAAATGGCCGCCGTCGCTGATCGTGCAGGAGATCACTTCGGCTTCGGTCTTGGAACCGCGCGAAATGGTGAAGGTTCCGGCGATGGGAAAACGCTCGGCCTCGACCGAAATGACACGCGCCATATTTTTCTGCTCCTGCTGTGCGACAAGCGTTGTCGGCAAATCGACAGGTCAGACCCGTCAGGCTAAACAGGACGCCATGTTGACCATCGGCAAGCGCGACGCAAGCGGCACGACCGCAGGGGAGGCTGACCACGAACCGCGCGTGGCGATCGGCGAGGAGGACGGCGTTCTTGGCTGCGCTTTCTCCGGAATCTGGACGACACGGACCGTTGCACTCGTCGACGCCGACATGCGCAAGATCGAAAAGCGAAGCGGCTTCAAAACCTTGGCGCTCGATGTTTCCAAGATCGAGAAGATGGACACTGCCGGCGCCTGGCTGATCGACCGGCTGGTCAGCGCCTTCGAGAAGAAGGGTGTCGAAATCCAGATGCAAGGCCAGAGCGAGATCGCTTCGATCCTGCTCGAAGCTGTCGGCGAGGCCGTGCGGCGCGAACCCGAATCCGGCCCGGTGCGACCGCCCAACATCGTCATTCGCGCGCTGGAGGCGGTTGGCCGCCGGGTCTACGAGATGCGCGACGATTTTCTCGCGTCGATGAACATCCTCGGCGCCACCATCCGTGGCGCGCAGATGAAGCTCGGCCGTGGCCATGCCGTCAACCCGGCGGCGATTTTCAACCAGATCGACCGTATGGGCGTCGGCGCCATTCCGGTGGTGGTGCTGATGTCGGCGATCGTCGGCGCCATCGTTGCCCAGCAGGGCGCCTATCAGCTCAGCTATTTCGGCGCCGATATCTTCGTCGTCGACCTCGTCGGCGTGCTGATCCTGCGCGAACTCGGCGTGCTGATGACGGCGATCATGATCGCCGGCCGCTCCGGCAGCGCGATCACCGCCGAGATCGGCTCGATGAAGATGCGCGAGGAGGTCGACGCGCTGAAGGTCATCGGACTTAACCCGATCGGCGTCCTGGTCTTTCCGCGCCTTGTGGCGCTGGTCATCGCCTTGCCGTGCCTGACCATCATCGCCAATTTCGCCGCACTCGGCGGCGGCATCCTGGCTGCCTGGC
>NZ_RZQE01000306.1:0-7130 GCF_004022955.1 Mesorhizobium sp. M7A.F.Ca.US.002.01.1.1
GTTCCAAGGCTGCCGATCCATCGATCACCACAAGCGGCACATGAGCTCTCTTGGACGTTTGTGCGCGCCCAATGACCAACATCCTGCCCCATCGTTTTGACGTGCTGAATATCTCGATGGCTGATCGGCTGGCTGTCAAATCCATTCTGGTTATCCAGGCGAAGTACATCGGGGACGTCATTCTGACCTCTGCGCTTATGCGAAATCTGCGCGTCGCCTACCCACACGCCATCATGGCCATGCTTTGCGCTCCTGGCCTGCGAGACTTGGTGGTCAGCCAGGGTATCGCAGACATAGCCATCGGATTCGACCCTCGAGGTGGTGGTAGAAGCCTAACCAGGCGCTTGAAGGAATATTCAAGCTTGGTCGCTGAGCTCCGCCGCCGAAAATTCGATCTCACCATCGATCTGACCGACTCGAAGACATCGAGGATGCTACACAAGCTGATCGGCGCCCCAATGCGCGTCGGATACGATCCCCCCGAAGTGCCTCTAAAATCTTGGGAAAGTCAGCCTGCCAATATATTTGCTGAAACCTTCGGCCAGGGAGGCGCGCATTACCTGTACCGATATCTTTCGCCGCTGAGAGCGCTCGGGATAACGTCGAGTGAAGTGACACCGAGGCTTGAGCCCACATCCATCGGACGAGGCGCTTCGACCCAGATTCTGGCTCAGAGCAATCTGAATGCAAAAGCTTTCGTCGCGGTGCACGCCGGAGCAAGGTTCGAAGGGCGGTGCTGGCAACCTGAACGGTTCGCCGCAGTGATCGATGAAGTTTATGAAACGACGGGCCTGCGGTCACTGCTGATTGGCGGACCTGACGAGAGCGCAATCGCGCAACGTATCCTGAATGTGGCGGTCTCCCCGTTGGCAAGCGTTGTTGGCAAAGCCTCGCTTGAGACACTAACAGCATTGCTTGCGGACGCGTTTATCTTCCTGGGAAACGAGAGCGGCCCAATGCACTTGGCCGCATCGGTCGGAACTCCAGTTGTGGGCCTCTACGGGCTCACTCCCCCAGATGTCTGGGGCCCAGTTGGCGTGCCTTACCGCACGGTTGAGCCGCCATTGCCTTGCCAGTGTGTTGCTCCCCATTTGTGCAAACCCAACAACCCGGGCGGCGTCTACTGCGTGCACCGATTGCCCGTTGCCAAGGTCGCTCAAGCAACACATGAGTTGATAGAGGCGGTGAGACAACAGGGGAATGCATCCGTCAATTCACCTTCTCCCGGCGGCGACGCGCTGATCCTCCCATCGGCTCAGGATCGGAGCCGGTTGCAGTAATGACCTCGGCATGGGCTTGGCAAGATCGTCCTGCAACGCTCTCATCGGCTCGCGCTTTTGCATGCGCCGCGGCTCGCCCGGGAGGCGCGGCGAGACGGGGCCGCCAAGGCGGCTTAATCAGAGTCAACGGGCCGCCCGTCGACTACTCCAAGGTTGACATGGAAGGCCCGTCGATTTAAGTTCGCGTTAGTGGCCACTAACGCGAACTACTGGACTGCGCTCGGAGATTCGACGAGACGAACGATCTTCGAACTGTTGCTCGAACAGCCTTGTTCGGTCAGCGGACTTGCTCGTGCGCTGCCTGTAACCAGACCAGCGGTCTCTCAGCACCTGAAGGTACTCAAGGAGGCCGGGCTTGTTGCCGACACGCGCTCGGGCAAGGAAAGCATATATCGTATCGATCCCGGCGGCCTGGCAAGTCTGCGCGCGGAAGTCGATCAGTTCTGGAGCAAGACCCTGGCGGGCTACAAACTAGTCGTCGAGCCTCCAAAGAAGGACCAGGTATGAGCAAGCATCCTGCTACCGAGCCTGTAAGGCACTCCGTCGTCGTCGAGGCATCTATGGCGCGTGCCTTCAAGGTCTTCACCGAGGATTTCGGCAGGTTCAAACCTCGCGAGCACAATCTTCTCGCAGTGCCCATTGCTGAGACGATCTTTGAAGCCTGGGTTGGGGGGCACGTTTACGATCGCGGCGTCGACGGCAGCGAGTGTCGCTGGGCTCGTGTATTGACTTACGATCCGCCGAGCCGGCTGGTTCTGAGTTGGGATATCAACCCGCGGTGGCAGATTGAGTCCGACCTGAACAAGACCAGCGAATGGGAAGTCCGGTTCACGGCGGAGACGGAGAACCGGACCAGGGTTGAGATCGAGCACAGGAATTTCGAGTGCCACGGCGAAGGCTGGGAGAGCGTGCGCGGTGGGGTCGATAGCGATCAAGGCTGGCCGCTGTACCTGCAGCGGTTCCACGATCTTTTCACCGGTCGGGCGCCCTGACGCCGTGCCGCGATTTGAGAACGTCGCTCGCAAGCACAGTTTGAGTCCATTGCGGTTCCGGTGAGCGGAGACAACATGGAAGCCTATTGGTTAAGCATTCTCGGTCGCGTTGGCAATCTACTCGGGTTCGTCCAAAGGATTTGCGGGAGGGCTGGCGGGACCGGTAATCCCTGCAGACGACGACAACCGGCTCTACCTCCGAGGGCGCCCTTCCGACAGATGGCGACCTCCCGAACGAACTGACCGTCAAATATTACGGTCAGCGCGGTAGCGCCGGCCTGATCATCTCCGAAGTCAACGACGTGGATCACGTCCAGCCACGGCTACGCGCGGATTCCCGGGATTCACTCCCAAGCCCAAAAGCAGGCCTGGCGCCCGGTGACCGAAGAGGTTCATCGTCAGGGCGGCACCATCTTCATGCAGCTGTGGCATGTCGGCCGACTGGCGCATTCCTCGCTTCTGCCGAACGGCCAGGCGCCAGTGGGTGTGACCGCGGAACAGGCCGTCGGCTCAGAGGTATTCGCCCATGGCCCGGACGGCCGGTTGCGCTTCATGGCGGCAGAGATGCCGAGGCCGCTCAGCACCGAGGAAGTGACGGCCATGGTGGGAACCTTCGCCAAAGCCGCCGCCAATGCCCGGGAGGTCGGGTTTGACGGAATCGAGATCCATGCCGCCAATGGCTATCTGATCGAGCAGTTCATGAACTCGGTGCTCAACACCCGCACAGACTGCTATGGCGGCGGCAGCATGGAAGATCGTACGCGCTTCCTGATGGAAGTCGTCGACGCGGTCGTGGCGGAATTCGGCCCGGGACGCGTGGGGGTTCGCCTTTCACCGTTCGGCAAGTATGGTTCGATGCCCGCTGATCCGCTCGTCGAGGAGACGTTCCTGTACATCGTCGAGCAGCTCGGGCGCCGCGGCGTGGCCTATGTCCATCTGCTCTATGAGCTGCTGCCCGTACGGCAACATGGAATCGGTCACGTTCGAGGCGCGCCATCTCGACCATGACATGCTCGCCAAGGCGCGAGCGTTGTTCCCCGGCGCGTTCATATGGTGCGGCGGCTTCAATGACGTCGAGCATGCCCAGGCCGCGCCAGCTGGCCATTGGCTGTGGCGGACCGGTCCGTCTATTACACCCGCAACGGTGAAGTGGGGTACACGGACTTCCCCGCCTATTCGAACGACGGCGCAGCAAGCAGGGCCGCCTGACACGGCGATAGGCCGAGCAGGAGTCAGGCTCAGCGCCACATTTCTCGTCACCGGCGCCAGTTCCAAAAAGGTGGAGGCTCACGCCAACGCCGTGGCGCTTCACTTCATGTACTACAATTTTGGCCGTATCCATGCGACCTTGCGGCTGACCCCGGCAATGGCCGCTGGCGTGACTGGCAAACTTTGGGAGTTTGGCGATATCGTGGCCCTGATCGAAGCGAAGGAATCCGAGAAGCCGGCGGTGCGCGGCTCCTGTAAGAAGCGCGCGTTCGCCTGACAGACCCCACCGAAGGGTTGCCCACTGCCGATTGATGTTGGTATCAAGACAGACCGATGAACCAGGGTCTTTACTATGGACGAATACGATAATCAGAAGGGCGCGAAGCCAGAGGATGTGCGCGCCGCCTTAAAAGGCTGGGCGTTTTTTGCGGCTGCAACGCTTGCAATCTTCGGCGTGGCCTACGCCCTGATTGAGATGTAGTAGCAATGAAACATTTCTGAGGGTTCGCGATTAGGGCTAAATGGCCCGCTTCTTCTTCGATCTAGTCGACAATGGAACCTCATACCCGGACACGGAAGGCACAGACCTTCCAACCCTAGCTTCTGCCGAAGATGAGGCAGCAAGAGCGTTGCTCGAAATAGCCAAGGACCAGATGCCGAACGGCACATTCCGCCAAGTCGCATTGCAAGTTCATGCCGGTACAACCGCGCCGCTGTTTGTGGTAAAAGCGACGTTCGAGCTAATCCGCAACGAGCCTTATCCCGATCAGCGAGTGGGAGCCTAACCATCTTGCTGTTGAAAGCGCCCGACGCTTTCAGATGCGAGCGGCGGCACGGGTGGAGACTTGCGCTCCACCATAGCAGAGACCGTCCGCATTATCGCTGAATAACTAACCCCCTACCCTCACCGCCATTGGCTTGGCAAAATGTGCGTATCAGTGCTTCAGTATCTGGCTGAGAAACAGCTTGGTGCGATCGTGCTGAGGATTGCCGAAGAAGCTGTCCGGCTTGCCTTCCTCGACTATCTGGCCGGCATCCATGAAGATGACGCGGTCGGCCACCGCCCGTGCAAAGCCCATTTCATGAGTGACGCAAACCATAGTCATGCCGTCGCGCGCTAGCCCGGTCATCGTATCGAGCACTTCCGACACCATTTCCGGGTCGAGTGCCGATGTCGGCTCATCGAACAGCATTACCGCCGGCTTCATGCACAGGCTTCGCGCAATGGCGACGCGCTGCTGCTGGCCGCCCGACAGCTGGACCGGGAATTTGTTCGCCTGTTCGGGAATGCGCACGCGCTCCAGGAACTGCAGCGCGGTCTTGCGTGCCTCGGCGGCGGAAACGCCCTTGACCCACATCGGCCCGGCCATGCAGTTCATCAGCACGGTCAGATGCGGAAACAGGTTGAAGTGCTGGAACACCATGCCGACATTGCTGCGCACGTCGGCGACGTTCTTCATCTTTGGGTGAAGATGGATGCCGTTGACGGCGATGTCGCCCTCCTGATGCGATTCGAGGCGATTGAAGCAGCGGATCAGTGTCGACTTTCCGGAGCCGGACGGACCACAGATGACGATGCGTTCGCCTTTGTGGACCGTCAGATTGATGTCCTTCAGGGCATGGAACTGGCCGTACCATTTGGAGACGGCTCTGGCTTCAATGATGGCTTGAGCGCTCATCGCACCTTGCTCCTGGCATAGTGTCGTTCGATGCGGGACTGGATCAGCTCGAGGCAGATCGACAGCATCCAGTAGATGAGAGACGCCGAAATCAGCATCTCCATGTGCTGGAAGGTCTTCTGACCCAGCGTGCGGGCAAGGAACATCAGTTCCCAGACGCCGATGACCGAGACCAGCGAACTGTCCTTGAGCATGGAAATGAACTGGTTGCCGGTCGGCGGAATGATGACCGGAAGCGCCTGCGGCAGTATGATCCGGCGCATGGTCAGCGAAAAGCCAAAACCCATCGAGCGCGATGCTTCCCATTGACCACGGTCGATGCTCTGGATTCCCGATCGGAAAATTTCGGTCATGTAGGCGCCGTAGCACAGCGAGAGCGCCAGGATGCCGGCGGGAACCGCACCGACCACGAAGCCCAGTTGCGGCAGGCCGAGATAGATCAGATAAACCTGCATCAGGAGCGGCAGGCCGCGAAAGAACGAAGTGTAGAAGCTTGCGATGGCGTAGGCGAAGCCGTTGGTGGACAGCTTGGCTACGGCACCCAGTATGGCGATCAGGGAGGCGATGATGATGGAGATGGCCGAGACGTAGAGCGTGGTCACCACGCCCTGGGAAATCAGGAATGGCAGCTTTTCCCGGATGAAGGGCAGGCTGAGATGAAAGGTCGCGAAGAAGGCCAGGAAGAGCAGCAGCAGTTCGAACCAGACGATGGCGATCTGGACACGCAGCGAGGCGAAGCCGATCAGGACGACATTGAGGACGAACAGAAGCGCGATCACGAAGGCGATGGCAAACCGACCATAGAGGCCGCTCTGCGACGGTTCGCCGATGACCGGGCGCATCAATTCGCCGAAGCTCGTCGACGTCAGGTTGAAGGCGAGGAAGATCGCAAAGACGACGCCGAACATCGTCGCCACAAACCACGGCTTGTGCACGAGGACTTCAGCTTCGACGGTATCGGGGTAGAGCATAGCCTGTCCCTTCGAATGGTCGGCGGCCCGCACAGGCGAGCCGCCAGCGAACGTCGGAACTACTTTACGACCGAGTAGTCGACCCCGTACCATTTCCTGGAGAGCGTGCTCAGCGTTCCGTCGCCTTTCATGGCCTTCACGGCATCGGCGATCCTGGCCGAGAATTCCGGGTCACCGTGTTCGATTGCGACAGCCAGGGGCTCATAAAACACCGGATCGCCGATCTGCTTGATCGGATAACCGGCTTTCACGGCATCGACGATGCTGGGCTGCGACGAGACGACGGCATCGAGCCGAACGCCGTCACCGACCCGCAGATCGTCGAAAGCGGTGGTGGAGTTCTCGTAGGAGTGCACTTCCTTCGGGTTGAGCTTGTATTCGAATGGCGGCGCACCGGCCGCGTCGAGCGTCAGATCCTTCTTGGCATAGGCTTCGAAGGTCGATGTCGTCGTCGCGCCGACAACCTTGCCATCCAGATCGCTCAACGATTTGGCCTTGCTGTCCTTGTGAACCGCAACCGCTGCTGGCGTGTAGTAGTAGACAGCGGGAAAATCGAAGATCTCGGCGCGCTTCTTCGTCGGCGTCATCGAGCCGACATGCATGTCCCAGCGGCCGACCCAGTTGCCGGCGGTGATGATGTCCCAGCCCGGCGTCACGAACTCGACCTTGACGCCGATGCGCTTGCCGATCTCCTTGGCGACATCGATGTCGAAGCCGTCCAGCTCGTTGCTGGCATTGAGGAAGGACTGCGGCGCCCAGTTGGCGTCAGTTGCGACCTTGAGAGTTCCGGCCGCCACGACACGGTCCAGCACCGCGCCGGCCTGAGCCGGAAGCGTCGTCAATGTCAGGGCAAGCGAAGCCGCCAATGTCGCCAATTTCAGAGATGTTTTCATGTGTACCGTTCCCCTTGTTGTTGTTGCCAATTTAGAAATGAGACTGCCGTCGCCGTCTTCCGGCGAGGCAGAGGAGGTTTGCCGCGCCGATTGCTCGGAACGAAGG
>NZ_RZQE01000307.1:0-7125 GCF_004022955.1 Mesorhizobium sp. M7A.F.Ca.US.002.01.1.1
TAGTTGTTCAGCGAAAAGGAGGCTGCAAGCAGCCTGATCCTGATGTAGACGCCCATCGCCTCGCTGACGCGCGGTTCGGCGCCCATGAACTTTTGCCCGGCGATGGCGACCAGCGGCGCAAGGGCAGCGAGCACGATGCCGGCGATAACCGCGATCAGCACGGCGCGCCAGAACACCGCCTGTTCCTCCAGGGCATCGCCACGCCCAAATGCCTGTGCGACAAGGCCGGTGGTGCCCGAGCGCAGGAAATTGAAAGAGGTGAAGACGACGTCGAAGATCAATGCGCCGGCCGCCAGGCCGCCAAGCAAGGCGGCATCGCCGAACTGGCCGACGACAGCCGTGTCGACCAGGCCGAGCATCGGCGTCGTCAGATAGGCTAGCGTCATCGGCACCGCGATGGCGAGCACGGAGCGGTTGGTGACGACAAATGATCCGGAGTGAATCGGCGATCCCGAGAGGATCGGGGATCCGGCGTCGGCTGGGGTTGCACCTTTGTCCAAGGATTGCTGCCTTGCTGATTGCGGCTTGATGGAACCGTCGATGTGCCCCATTTTCCGGCCACCGCGCAATCACCTATCCCTTGACGGCCAACCGAAATCCCGGTCTGGCGTGAGCCAGCCGGATACGAGTTCATGCCTCTGCAGATCGTCCATCATCCCGACTACGACGCCGGCTTCGCCGTCAACCATCGCTTTCCGATGAGCAAATATCCCTTGCTGATGGAGGCGCTGCGGACACGCGGCCTCGCCGGCCCCGAGGCGCTCAGCACCGCCGAACCGGCGCCGGCTTCATGGCTGGAGCTTGCCCATGCGGCGGACTATGTCGACCAGGTCATCAACTGCCGCGTGCCCGAAAAGATCGAACGCGAGATCGGTTTTCCGATCGGACCCCGCGTCTCGCTGCGCGCGCAGCTTGCCACCGGCGGCACGGTGCTGGCGGCGCGGCTGGCCTTGCGCCACGGTATCGCCTGCAACACCGCCGGCGGCAGCCACCATGCGCGGCGCGCGCAAGGCGCGGGCTTCTGCACCTTCAACGATGTCGCCGTCGCCGCATTGGTGCTGCTCGCCGAAGGCGCGGCACGAAACATCCTGGTCGTCGATCTCGACGTGCACCAGGGCGACGGCACGGCGGATATTCTCGCCGATGACCCGCGCGTGTTCACCTTTTCCATGCATGGCGACCGCAACTACCCAGTGCGCAAGATCGCCTCCGGCCTCGATGTCGCGCTGCCCGACGGCACGGGTGACGCTGCCTATCTCGAGAGGCTCGCCGCCATCCTGCCGGAGCTGTCCGCACAGGCGCATTGGGACATCGTGTTCTACAATGCCGGCGTCGACGTCCATGCAGATGACCGGCTTGGCAGGCTGTCGCTGTCGGATGACGGCCTGCGCGCCCGTGACGACATGGTCATCAGCCATTTTCGCGCGCAGGGCGTTCCGGTCTGCGGCGTCATCGGCGGTGGCTATTCCACCGATGTGCCCGCCCTTGCCGCGCGCCACGCCATCCTGTTCGAGGTCGCCGCGGGTCACGCCCGATAGTACGATCTTGTCCAAAAACCGGTGCCAGGGTTCGCTGACGCGGACCTGCGGTTCGGGATCATGCTCTACTTCCGGTAGTTGGCGAGCCTCAACAGGATGAACGCCGGCACGACGATAGCCGCGCCCAGCAGGATATAACCGAGGAAACGGTCGATGGCATGAAAGCCGAGATTCCACAGGTCCATGAAGAACTTCCGGATGCCGTAGAGCACATCCATCGGCGACCAGCCGAAGGCATTCATGACCAGGCCGACGAGGAAAGACACCACCAGCAGTTTCAGGATCACCTTGAGCGGCGAGTCGCCAAGAAAGCGCGTCAGTGCGGACAAGGCTCGTCTCCCGATTGAGGCACCCAGGTTCGAGGGCGTCGGCCAGACATACGCACTTGGCTTGTCCGCTTCAAGCCGGGAGTTTTGCGGGATGCCAACGGCCTGCACCGCGCGATTGCATGGCAGGCTTGTGCTGCCAAACGGACTAAACCCGCGCCAGACTGTTAAATTTGCGTAAACAACATCGCTTTACTTTATTGAAAACAAAGCGAAAAACCTTCATTTTTCGATTTCCCGCAATGTGCGTGCAATTTTCGCCTGCGAGACGGTCGGCGTCTTTCAGGCGATTGGCCGCGCGGGCGATCTGACCCCCTACCACAACTGGCGAAAGCCAGTCCCAGGACCGCGCAACCATCCCTGAAAGACACCAAATCGGAGCCCGACCGCCTCAACGGTCGAGTTCTTCGGGAAACCTGCGCATCGATTGCCGGATGCGCGCGCGTGTTGGAGTAATGCAGTGTTCTCTCAAGCAAAGATCATCCTGACGGCAAGTGCCCTTGCCATGTGCCTCCTGGGGCCGGCGATGGCCGCCGACCTTTCGCCCGCCTACAATGATCCCCCCGCGTTCCAGTGGAGCGGCGCCTATGTCGGCGTGCATGGCGGCACGGCGTTCACCGGGATGCCGAACCCGTTTGCCGGCAGGAATGGTCTCAGCGGCGGCTTTCAGGCCGGCTACAACCAGCAGATGGGTCCAGCGGTTCTCGGTGCCGAGATCGAGGGCTCCTATCTGGGTGGCGCCGAGCACGACGTCCGGGGCGGCAAGATCAAGGAAAAATGGCGCGGTGCCGCCAAGGCCAAGGCCGGCTTGAGCTTCGACCAGACGCTGCTGTTTGGAACCGGCGGCGTCGCCATGACCAAATTCGACAAGGGCGACAAGGTGAACGATATCGACGGATGGAAACTCGGCTATCTGGTCGGCGGCGGCATCGAGCAGGGTTTTGCCGGCGGCCTCTCGGCCAAGGTCGAATATGACTATGTGCGCACCCCAGGCGTCGAAACGACGTCCGCCCTGGGCAAATCCAAGGCGACGATCGGCAGCCATGAACTGAAGGCCGGCATCAACTACCGGTTCTAAGCAGGCCATGGGTTCCGCCGAACCTGTTCTGTATTTTGCTTGAACGACCTTGCGCGGCGCCCGGATGCAACGGGACCGCGCAATTGCTTTGCCTCCATCCGCACCGTCATCGACGCGTGTCGGCAGACCGCATTTGTGTGCCAGGTCCTGCGTAATGCCGATGCAATCTTCACGTCCTAAAGCGCGTCGCATCGAAACGGATCATGCGGCCCGCTTCAGGTTTTGTTTTGTGCATGTCGTTGTCCCAAACCGGGACCGCTTTTGGGCGACATGCATTCGGTGCCGCGGATGACCTTGATGACGGGAATCGGATATGTCCAAACGCAGCGCAAACCATCTGGTGTGGATCTCCAAGGCGTTCTTCATCGCGATCGTGCTGGTGCTGACGGGATGCGCCTCCGACATCATGAAGAACTACATCGGGCAACCGGTCGAATCGGTCATTCTGGACTACGGGCCGCCGACCGCCGTCGTTGATCTCGGCCGGGGCGAGCGGGCCTATCAGTGGCGGAAAATATCCACCAATGCGGTTTCCGGAAGCTCCAGCGGCGAAGTTCGCCACACAAAACACGGAACCGTCTACGAAGAAACCGAAACGCCTGGCTATATCGAGCGCCAGGAATGCTTCTATACGTTCTATGCCCGCGCCTCGGGCGGCAGATGGTTCATCACCAATTTTCGTCAACCGAAGCTGGAATGCGAATGAATTGCCATAGCGTGCCGGCTGCCTGTGACGGAGAGTGCGCATGCGCATCCTGCTGATCGAGGACGAGCCGGAAATGGCCTCGGTGCTGAAGACCGCGCTCGAGCGCCAGGACATCATCGTCGACCATGCCGCGACACTGGCGGATGCCGAAGCCGTGGCGCGGCTCGGCCACCATGACGCGGTGGTGCTGGACCGCCGGCTGCCGGATGGCGATGGCCTCAGCCTGATCCCGCGCCTGCGGGCCTTGCATCTGGACGTGCCGGTGATCGCGTTGACGGCGCTCAGCGGGCTCGACGATCGCGTGGCGGGGCTCGACGCCGGCGCCGACGACTACATGGTCAAACCGTTCGCCACGGTGGAACTGGTCGCCAGGCTCAATGCCTTGCACCGGCGTTCGTTCACCACGCGTGCCAATCAGGTGATGGTCGGCCGCCTCACCTATGATTTCCGCCATCGCGAGGCGCTTGTCGAGGACCAGGCGCTGGAACTGCCGCGGCGCGAACGGCTGGTGCTCGAAACGCTCATCCGCAGGCCGGGGCGGACGATCATGCGCGGGGCGCTGGAAGAAGCCGTCTATGCTCTCGACGACGAGATCGGCTCCAACGCATTGGATGCGCACATTTCGCGGCTGCGTCGCAAGCTCGACGACGTCGCTGCCGGCATCGAGATCAGGGCGATCCGCAACCTCGGTTATCTCTTGCGGGCCGCCTCGTGAAGAAGCCGCGCACGCGATCGCTGCAATGGGTGCTGGTGCGCCGGATGATCCTGTTGCAGGCGGCGACGCTTCTTGTCTTCATCGTGCTGTGCGCGGCCGCGCTGTGGATCGCCGATCCACGGCTTCTTGTCGACAACGAGGCTGCCGTCGCCACCCTCAAGGATGCCGTCGATCGTGACGGCAACGGCAGATTGATCGTCCATGAGACCGATGGGTTGCGTTCGTTTCGTGAGGGTTTCCCAAATGTCTGGTACATCATCCGCGACAACAACGGCCAGAGCATCCGCTTCGGCAACATACCCGACGTCTACACCAGGAATTTTGGCGATCTGCTGGGCCAGGTCGATCACGCCACCGTCGGTTTTTCCGAAGATGATTTGAGGCCGGAGGCCTATCTCGAAAGGGTTTCGACCAAGGCTGGCACGGTTCAGATCATTGCCGCGACGCGATCGTCACGGGAAGAGACCGACGGCCTCGAAGTCACCATTTCGGCCACCATCGACGTCGCCAAGAACCCGGACGGCAGCAGGAACTGGGAGAAGGCGCTTCCCGCTCTCGCGGCCATCATCGTCATCCTGCTGCTGCCGATCGTCCTCGTCATGGGAGCCACGACCCTGGTGACGACGCCAGCCGTCGTGCGCCGGTCGTTTGCCGGCCTCGTCGACACCGTCCAGCAGGCCGCGCGCATCGACATCGGCACCCGTGCGATGCAGCTGCCGGTCAAGAATGTGCCGCAGGAGATCGCCCCGCTGGTGCATGCCTTCAACCAGACGCTGGCGCGCCTCGCCCAGGGCTATGACCGGCACAACCGCTTCCTCACCGACGCCGCGCACGAACTGCGCACGCCGATCGCCATCCTGCGCACGCGCGCCGAATTGCTGAAGCAGGAACCGCAAAGCGCGCGCCTGCTGCATGACATCGAGCGCCTGTCGCATCTTGCGCAACAGCTGCTCGACCACCAGCTGCTCGACCGCCCGGCGGACCAGCGCCAGATCATAGACCTCTGCGATCTTGTCGGCCGGGTCGCCGCCGACTTCGCCCCGCTCGCCATCGAAGCAGGCTACGATCTTGCCTTCGAGCCGCCAGCCAACAAGGTCCATGTCGAGATCAACGTGCTGCAGATCGAGCGGGCGCTGGCAAATCTCGTGCGCAATGCCATCGATCATGGCGGCGGTTCCGGCACGATCACCATAGCGATCGATGAAACCGGCGGCGTCGAAATCCGCGACGAAGGCCCAGGCATTCCAGCCGATGAGCACGAGAACGTTTTCGAGCCCTTCTACCGACTGCGGCCGCAATCGCGCGGCGCGGGCCTGGGATTGAACCTTGCCCGGCAGATCGCACTGCTGCACGACGGCTCCATCCGGATATTGGCCGGCTCCTGGCAAGGCGCCCGCATCCGCATGGAGTTGCCGGTTCGGGCGGTGGCCGCGTGCGGCAGAAATGATGGCCGGCCCACGGTTGCGGCCGATCCCGCTGGCTTATCTGTTTTCTAACCAATTGCCGCTATTCCCAATCGGATAGCGGGAGCAAGGCTTTGGTGGAGACGGAGAGAAACACCGCGCGACGCGGCGTCATGCTGTCGGTGGTCATCCCATGCTACAACGAGCTGGATGGCGTGGCCGAACTGCATCGGCGGGTAACAGCCGCGTGCCTTGGGCAAGGCCCTTCCTACGAGATCGTCCTTGTCGTCGATGGCGCGACCGACGGTACGCGCGAGGCCATTCTGCAGCTGGCTGAAAAGGACGACCATATCGTCGCCATCGACCTTGCCCGCAATTACGGCCACCAGATCGCGTTGAGCGCCGGGCTCGAATTCTGTCGCGGCCAGCGCATTCTCATTCTCGATGCCGACCTGCAGGATCCGCCTGAACTGCTCGGCGCGATGATGACGAAGATGAACGAAGGCTTCGATGTGGTCTACGGCCAGAGGCTGACGCGCGATGGCGAAAGCTGGTTCAAGCTCGCCTCCGCATCCATGTTCTATCGCTTGCTGCGCCGGATGGTCGACGTCGACATAGCCCCGAATACCGGTGATTTCCGACTGATGAACCGTCGCGCGCTCGACCATCTGAACGCGATGCCAGAACGTTACAGGTTCATTCGCGGCATGGTGAGCTGGATCGGGCTGAGACAGGTGGCTTTCCCCTATGAGCGGCACCGCCGCTTTGCCGGCACCACCCACTATCCGCTGAAGAAAATGCTTCTTCTGGCGGTCGACGCCATGACCAGCTTCTCCATCGTGCCCTTGCGGTTCGCCTCGCTGCTCGGAATGATGTTCGGGCTTCTGGGGCTGGTCGTGCTCGGCTACACGCTGCTCGAATGGTCGGTCGGAAACGTGTTGCCCGGCTGGACCAGCCTCGCCGCGATCGTGCTGATCCTCGGCAGCGTCCAGCTTATGGTGCTTGGAATCTTCGGCGAGTATCTCGGGCGCATGTACATGGAGACAAAGCGGCGGCCGCTCTACTTCGTCAACGAGATCGTTTCGCGCAGCCAGGCGGTGGAGGACGGCGAATTGCCGGTCCATCGCCTGCAGGAGATGGCAAAGAGGGCCGCACGTGCTTGAGGCGGAATTCGACCAGTTTGCGCGGGAATATCAGGAGCAGCATGCCGCAAGCATAAGGCTGAGCGGCGAAAACCCGGATTTCTTCGCCAGGTACAAGATCGACGACGTCGCCGCGACGCTGCGGCGGGCCGGTGTCAAACCGCGACGAATACTGGATTTCGGCGCCGGCGTCGGCAATTCGCTCGGCCATATGCGC
>NZ_RZQE01000308.1:0-7116 GCF_004022955.1 Mesorhizobium sp. M7A.F.Ca.US.002.01.1.1
GGCCCGATCAGCAGCGCCGCCGGCAGGGCGGCGAGTTCCAGCGCGCCGGCAAACAGCAAGGAAACAACCAGCAGGGCAAGCCACTGCCAGAGCCTGCGCATCCGCGCCATGCGCTCGAGTGTGGGCAGGTCCGGGGAGGGCTGCTCGGCCGAGGAATCCATGTTTCGCTCTTAGACCCGCAGGGCGAAAAATGCGAACCGCGATTCACAGAAAAATGATTGTTTCACCCGCCCAGGTGTCGAGTAACAGGTCTCACAAGCCGGCGTTGAACCGTTGCTCGATCTCATTGCGACCCGTGCGGTCGAAATCGTCGGGGACGGAAAACTGGCCGGCCATAAAACCGACCCGTCGCGCCTGCAGCGCCGGCTGTTCGATCGGCACGATTCTGGCCAACGGCTTGCCGGCTTTGGCAATAACAAACGACTCGCCTTGGGCTGCACGTCTCACAAGGCGCGACAGATGAGCTTTCGCATCGCGAATGTTTACTGTCTGCGTCAAAGATTGCTCCTCAAAATTGGCATCGAACTCACCCCGTCTTGCTGTCGGCTAGGCCGAAGCCGCCGACGGGGTGGGTCTCGACCTGGAATTCGAAGCCGGCGATGAACGGCCGCGCCTTGGCGATCGCCGCCTGGACTTCGGGAAGCTGCAGCGAGGCCTTGTGGCTTTCGGCGTCGGTCCACACTTCGGTGACCCAGATCGCGTCGGCATCGGCGGGATCGCGGGCGATGATATAGCTCAGGCAGCCCGGCAGGGCGCCGGTGCTGGCGCGCAGGAGGTCCATGACCGCGTCGCGCTGGCCGCGCGACGCCCGCATCTTGCCGATCAGTCCGTACATTCCGTTGTCTCCCTTTGAGGTTTTCGACAAGAGCGTGCAGATCGCCAGTATGCCGATAGCCGTTCAAGGCATCAACTGGCCGCCATTCACCTCGATCACCTGGCCGGTGATGTAGCCGCTGAGAAGGTCGGAAGAGAGGAACAGATAGGCGCCGACGCAATCCTGCGCCGTGCCGGCGCGTCCCTGCGGAATGGTGGCGACCATGCCCTTGATCTGCTCGTCGGTCGAATAGCGCTCGTGGAACGGGGTGAGAATTGTGCCGGGCGCCACCGCGTTGACGCGGATGCCGAAGCCGATCAGCTCCTTGGCCATGCCACGCGTCACATTGGAGACGAAGGCCTTGGCCGAGCCGTAAAGCCCGGCGCCGCCGCCCGCACCATTGCGGGCGGCGATCGACGAGGTGTTGACGATGAAGCCGCCCTGTTTCTTCAGCCACGGGATCGCCTTGCGCGAAGCAGTCAGCACCGAACGGGCGTTGAGGTCCATCACCGCATCGTAATGCGCCTCGGTCTGCTCGGCATAGGGGATGCGGCCGAGCATGCCGCCGGCATTGTTGACCAGCCCGTCGAGGCGGCCGAAATATTGCGCACTGTCCTCGACGACGCGCTCGACATCGGCGGCAACGGAGAAATCGCCCTGGACGAGAAACACCTCGCCGCCCTTGTCGGCAATCGTCAGGCCGAGCTTCTCGGCGGCGTCGCGGCTCGAGTTATAATGCAACGCCACCTTGCATTTCTGCGCTGCATAGGCCAGCGCGAGCGCCGCCCCGATGCCGGTCGATGCACCGGTAACCAGCACTGCCTTGCCGGCAAGATCGGGTATGCTGAGTGTGGTGGCTGGCACGGTTCTTCCTCCGGGATGTCTGCCTGCCCTTCGTAGGCCCTTGCCACCCCGGTGTTCAAGCCTTGGAGCAATTCAAGGAAAAGTGTGAGCGCTTTCCCCGGGGGATTTGCGTCAAACAAACCGCTCTACGGACGCAGATAGGCGTAACCCTGGCCTTGCAGTTCGGCGAGTTTGACGACGCCGCCCTTGTCGGCGGCATGAAATCCGGCGAGCAGGTCGGGGAGTGTAATGTCCATGCCGTGCATGGTGTTGGCGCAGGCGTGGGGTTCCAGTCCCTGCTGCACCAGGCCGGCGAAGCGCCCGGAAATCGCGGCCGATATGCCTTTCGACTTGAAGGCCGCGAGCGCGGGACCATGCACGACCAGCACGATGTCGACCTTGCCGCCGGTGCCTTCATAATGGTTCTTGATGTTGCCGAGCACGAAATTGACCTTGTCGCTGTCGCTCAAGTGGTAGGCGACTTTTTGCCTTGTGGGCTCGGTGGCGGCTGCCTGTGCTGCCCGCAGACCGAGAAGCGTTCCGGTTCCGGCAAGAACCGTGCGGAACATATCGCGCCGGCGCATGGCATCCTCCTCCGCTTGGCGGCTGACCGCGAATTGCGTGACTCCAGCCGCAATACTAGCATAAATTGCCGTTGCGTCCTTTCGATGCGGAGGAGAGGTCACATGGCGTTGAAGGAATGGGCGTTTGGGTTGGGGGAATGGAAGACGGTTGCCGGCGCCGGGTTTTGCGCCGTGCTGCTCGGCGCGCTTGCCGGATCGGCCTCCGCCGACGATGCGCTGAAGCTTACCGAACTCAGTCCGAACGGCGCTGATGCCTGTTTCGGCCGCGTCTATGATGCGGCGCATCTCAAGGCGCACCCGAAGCAGAAGGTGGCGCGGATCTTCTTCTACTACGGCCATGATCCGGTCAGCCGGCCGAACGAGGAGCCGACCGGGAATTCCGACACGTCCTACAATGCCTTCATCGCCACCACGGTGCGCGGCGCCAAGTCGCCTGAATGGGCCGGCGGCTGGTGCAATCATGCTTCCGAGGACGGCAAGACGGGCCCGGTCCATTGCGGCATGGAATGCGACCGGACGCTTGCGTCGCTGAAGGTCGATGACAAGGGTCGGCTGTTCCTCTCGGATCTGCAGCCCGACATCTATCTCGATGCCGGATCAGAAGAGGAGCTTGGCGCAGCGGAATATGACAGGCAGGCGCTCGGCTCGGAGGATGACAATTTCCGCCTCGACCCGATGCCGGCAGCGACCTGCCAGGCGGAGTTCGCGCGCATCGATCCAGTCGCCGCTGCGCTCGGAGCTCCGTTGCGCGAGCGGCTGAAGCCGGACCAGGCGTTCTGCTACGGGCGCGACTACGATGCAGCGCATCTCGGCTCGCACCCCGATCAACTCACCCAGTCGATCCGGGTTTTCCGCGGCAAGGTAGAACTGGCGTCCTTCGCCTCGGGCGGTGACACCGCCAATTGGCCAGACGGCGCCGACATTGCCGTTACCGTCACCACACGGCAGAAATCGGCTAAGGTGACGCAGACCTATTCCTGCCAGGGCGAAGCCGACCAGTGGCGCTGCGCGGCCAGCACGAAGATGAGCGATTTCTCCTGCGACATCGCGCAGAAGGAGATTTTCCTCAAGCGTGGCGCCAACGGCACGATGATGCTGGCCAACCCAAACAGCGCGCTTGCAATCGTCGACCTGTGTTCGAAGGCGGACGCCGGAAAGACGAAATCCGACGACAAGGTCTATCGGCTGAAGCCAATGCCGCAATCGGCCTGCTCGCCCTGAGCTCGGACTTGTCTACGTCGCCATGAAGGGATATATCTTTGCTATATCTCATTTGAGGATAGCGTGATGGACAAGGCGAAAGTGTTCTGGTCGGGCCGGTCACAAGCTGTGCGTCTGCCCAAGGAGTTCCGTTTCGAAACAGATGAGGTTTCGATCCGCCGTCACGGGCAAACCGTCATTCTGGAACCGCTTGCGCAGGACTGGGCGTGGCTAGACCAAGTGATCGGACCGCTTGATAACGATTTCGCCGAGGCGGCGCTCGAACGTCAAGACGGGCAGGATCGACCTGCCTTGGATGACGTTTTCAAGTGATCTACCTGCTCGACACCAATGCCGTCATCGCGGTCATCAAGGGCGACGCGGGTCTGTTGGCGCTGCTAAAACGGCACAGGCCGCAGGACTATGCCCTCTCTGCGATCGTCGCGCACGAACTGCACTATGGTGCTGAAAAGAGCCAGCGAAGGGCTGAAAATTTGGCGCGCATCGAAGCTCTGCAGTTCCCGGTGCTCGAATTCGACCGAGAAGACGCAAGACATGCTGGGGAGATTCGGGCAACGCTTGCGACGTTAGGAACTCCGATCGGTCCCTACGATGCGTTGATCGGTGGGCAAGCGCGCGCTCGGAACCTTGCGCTGATGACCCGTAATGTCCGGGAATTCGAGCGGATCAAAGATCTCTCAATCGAGACCTGGTGAACCGCCTCATGCGAACGGCACGGCCGTGGTGCCCTTGGGCAGCTTGGCCTCGTCGTCGGGCTCGACATGGATGGTGACGCGCACCGAGGGGATTTCGGCCTTCAGCGCATCCTCGATGCGGTCGCAGATGACATGGCTGGCGCCGACCGACATGTGTGCGTCGACGACCAGATGAAACTCGATGAAGGTGGCGCGGCCGGCGATGCGCGTCTTGAGGTCGTGCACTTCAAGTGCGCCCTTGCAGTTGGCCGAGATGACGTCGCGGATGCGCATGTGCTCCTGGGTGTCGACGGCGCGGTCCATCAGCCCGTTCATCGACGAGCCGATGACATGCCAGCCCTGCCACAGGATGTTCAAAGCCACGAGGACGGCAAGTGCGGGGTCAAGGATCTGCCAACCGGTCAGGATCGCCCCGACCAGGCCGCCGAAGACCCCGATCGAGGTCACCACGTCGGTCATGATGTGGTTGCCGTCGGCGACCAGTGCCGGTGATTTCTCCGCCCTGCCGGCGCGGATCAGCGTCCAGGCCCAGAAGGCGTTGATAGTCGTGGCAACGCCGTTGACCGCAAGACCTTCCCAAGGCTGTTCCAAGGGTGACGGAGTCTGCCAGGAGCGCCAGACCTCGTTGAGGATCAATAGCGCGGCAAGCACGATCAACACGCCTTCCAGCACTGCCGAGAAATACTCGGCCTTGTGATGGCCGAAGGGATGATCCTGGTCGGCCGGCTTGTGGCTGATCTGGATCGCCCAGAAGGCGGCGACCGAGGCGATGACGTTGACGATCGATTCCAGTGCGTCCGAATAGAGTGCGACTGAGCCGGTGACGTACCAGGCGGCAGCTTTCAGCGCGAGCACGACAAAGGCGACGATAATCGACCAGAAGGCGAGGTTCGCGACCTTGCGCTTCGCGGCCGCCTTGGCCGCGATCGCCATCGTGTTCTCGGCTTCGGCCATGATCGTCAGGCGGCCTTTTCCTTGGCCTTGCGCGGCAGGTGGGCGACGATGTTCTCGATGATGCGCATGCCGGCATTGTGCCCGAGCGTCATGATCGATTCCGGGTGGAATTGCACTGCGGCGATCGGCTCCTTGCGGTGCTCGAAGGCCATGATGACGCCGTCCTCGGTCTCGGCCGTGACGATGAAATCGTCGGGCAGCCGCACCGGATCGGCAAAGATCGAGTGGTAGCGGCCGACGGTGACTTCCTTGGGCAGGCCCGAGAAGATGATGCCGGGCTTGGAGACGCGGATGCGCGACGGCTTGCCGTGCATCGGTATGTGCAGCTGCCGCAGTTCGCCGCCATAGGCCTCGGCCAATGCCTGCAGGCCAAGGCAGACGCCGAAGATCGGCAGTTCGCGGGCGCGCGCCTTCTTGATGGTTGCGGCGCAATCGAAGTCCTTCGGCGTGCCGGGGCCGGGCGACAGCACGACGAGGTCGGGTTTCAGCCGGTCGAAGACTTCCTCAGGCACCGGCGAGCGAACGGTCGAGACGTTGGCGCCGGTCTGGCGAAAATAATTGGCCAGCGTGTGGACGAAACTGTCCTCGTGGTCGACCAGCAGGATGTTGACGCCGTCGCCGACGCGCGCGGTGGTGCGCTCGGTGCTGGCGGAATTGCCTGTCTTGGCGTCGCGGATGGCGGAGAGCATGGCGGATGCCTTCAGTTCGGTTTCGGCTTCTTCTTCCTCGGGAATGCTGTCGAACAGCAATGTGGCGCCGGCGCGCACTTCGGCAATGCCGTCCTTGATACGGATGGTGCGGAGCGTCAGGCCGGTGTTCATGTCGCCGTTGAAATTGACCATGCCGATCGCGCCGCCATACCAGGCGCGCGGGCTCTTCTCGTTCTGCTCGATAAAGCGCATGGCCCATAGCTTCGGCGCGCCGGTGACGGTGACCGCCCAGGCATGCGACAGGAAGGCATCGAAGGCATCCATGCCTTCGCGCAGCCTGCCTTCGATGTGGTCGACCGTATGGATCAGGCGCGAATACATCTCGATCTGGCGCCGGCCGATAACGCGCACCGAACCCGGCTCGCAGACCCGCGACTTGTCGTTGCGGTCGACGTCCGAGCACATGGTCAGCTCGGATTCGTCTTTCTTCGAGTTGAGCAGTTTCAGGATCTGCTCTGAGTCGGAAATTGCGTCGTCGCCGCGCTTGATGGTGCCCGAGATCGGGCAGGTCTCGACGCGGCGGCCGTTGACGCGCACGAACATTTCGGGCGAGGCGCCGATCAGATATTCACCTTCGCCCAGATTGATGAAGAAGGAATAGGGCGACGGATTGATGGCCTTCAGCTTGCGCGAAATCTCGGACGGCTGCGTCTCGCAGCGCTCGTAGAACATCTGGCCCGGCACGACCTCGAACAGGTCGCCGCGCTTGAACGAATCCATCGCCTTGCGCACCAGGTCGGCGTATTCGCCGGGTTCATGGTCGCCGCGCGGCGGGATGCGGTCGGGGCTCTTGAACGGCTCGGAGATTTCGTCGCGCGGCAGCCCTTCGGTCGAAAAACCCTCGCCGGCATAGTCGTAGCGGTCGGTCCATGCCTTGGCCGAATAATGGTCGACGACCAGGATCTCGTCAGGCAGGAACAGCACCAGGTCGCGCTGGCTTGGCTTGCGTTCGAGCTTGTAGTCTACCGGGTCGAACTGGAAGGCGAGATCGTAGCCGAAAGCGCCGTAGAGACCTAGATTGGCGTCTTCCTCGGTCTTGAACAGAGCGGTGATGGCGCGCAGCACCGTGAACACCGAAGGAACGCGGCTGCGCTCTTCTTCCGTGAAGACACGGCCGGGCTTGGCGACGTCGAGACGGATGAGCCTTTTCGATGTCTCGGCGATGGTGATATCGGCCAGGCTACCCAGCGCCTTGCCGATGACCGGCAACAACACCTCGCCACGGCCGTTGAGGGCCTCGACACGCATGGCGCGGCCGCGCGCGGAGATAACCAGAGGCGGGTCGATGATGGCGG
>NZ_RZQE01000309.1:0-7116 GCF_004022955.1 Mesorhizobium sp. M7A.F.Ca.US.002.01.1.1
GCGTCTCGCGCATCGTGTGCCAGAGCGAGAGCGCAAAGACCGCAAGCAGCAGGAAGGCGCACAGCACCATCAGCCGGAAAGTGAAGAAGATCGCCGGCACTTCTGGCACGGTCGACCACGCCGCTTGCTTGACCTGGTCGTCATTGGCCAGGCGCGGATCCTCGATGTAGCGCTTCAGCAGCAGGGCGTAGCCGAGATCCTTGCTCGTCGCGTCAAACGTTGCGCGTGCAACCGTGTCGGAATGGTTGACCTTGAGCTTTTCAAGCGCATCGTATGCGGTCAGCCCGTCGCGAATGCGCCCCTCGGCCTTCTGGACGAGTTCGAAGATGCCAGGAATTTCCTTGTCGATCGAGCGCGTACCGATAAGGCCCATGACCCAAGGAATATGTACGGCGAAATGGGTCGTGCGATCGGCCATGCTGGGGATGCCGAACGCGGTGAAGGAGGCAGGCGCCGGCTCGGTCTCCCACATCGCCTCCATGGCGGCGAGCTTCATTTTCTGGTTGTCGGTGATCGCGTAGCCGCTCTCGTCGCCGAGCACGATGACCGACAGTGACGAGGCGATGCCGAAGGCCGAGGCAATGACGAAGGAGCGTTTGGCAAGATCGATGTGTCGCCCGCGCAGCATATAGAAGGCCGACACACCGAGCACGAAGACAGCGCCGCAGACATAGCCCGCCGAAACCGTATGAACGAACTTGGCCTGTGCGACCGGGTTGAAGATGACGGCCACGAAGTCGGTCACTTCCATGCGCATCGTGTCCGGATTGAAGGCCGAGCCGACGGGGTTTTGCATCCAGCCATTGGCGATCAGAATCCACAGCGCCGAAAAATTGGTGCCCAGCGCGACAAGCCAGGTGACGACAAGGTGCCCGCGCGCCGAGAGCTTTTCCCAGCCGAAGAAGAACAGGCCGACGAAGGTCGCCTCCAGGAAGAACGCCATCAGGCCCTCGATCGCCAAGGGCGCACCGAACACATCGCCAACATAGTGGGAGTAGTAGGCCCAGTTCATGCCGAACTGGAATTCCATGGTGAGGCCGGTGGCGACGCCAAGCGCGAAATTGATGCCAAACAGCACACCCCAGAACTTGACCATGTCGCGCCAGATCGTGCGGCCGGTCATGACGTAGACCGTCTCCATCATCGCAAGCATGATCGACAGGCCCAGCGTCAGCGGGACGAATAGGAAGTGGTACATGGCCGTCAGCGCGAATTGCAACCGCGACAGTTCCACGAGCAATGGGCTGGTCATGCGAAAACTCCGTTAAACATCATCTCGATAACTCTGTTCTGGCGCCGAGCCTTTGACGTGAATCAATTCATTCGTGGCCCTGGCATGAGATTGAACTGTCATGCTTAAAGCCGTTCTGCATCGTCGCGACAAACGTCCAGCGGAGGCAAATCCGCCGGTGGAAACCAATTCTGGGGCGCCCACCCGCGGCCGAACGCTTTGCGTCGCGCACGGCCTTGCCGCTCCGGGCTTGCGTTCCTCCCTTGCATTGCAAGCAGCGCGCACAGTGCTGCGGCTTGCCTTCATCGGTCTGGCGGCCATGTTCGTTGGCGAGATGATCTCGGGCCGAGCCAACTGGCAGCTGCTCGGCGCGGCCTTGGCCAGCCTGATCCTCGGCTCGGTCATCGGCCTGGTGGCCGACCGCGCTGTCGCCAATACGGAAACGAAAGTCGCCAACGGCCTGCTTGAGGCGGCGCGCGGCGCCCTCGCCGCGGCTTCTCCCGGCGACATCCAGGCGATGCCGCTCGGGACATTGATCGCAGGACTTCAACGCTATCCGCGGGCCGTGGCAGGCCTGGCGGTCGGGCATCGCCTGGCGTCGCTCATGCTGGGGCTGGGGCCCCTGCTTGCCGCAGCCGCGATCATGGCCATCTCGTGGGAGGCGGCACTGGCGCTCATCGTGCTAACCCCTGTGATGATCGTCTTCTTCGTCCTCATCGGCGGTGCGATCCGCAGCGGCGCCGAAGCGCAGGAGAAGGCCTTCGGTCGCCTCGCCGCCCAGTTCGCCGATCGCATCCGCACCTTGCCGACAATCCTTGGAAACCATGCGCTAACGCGCGAAACGCGCAAGCTCACGGCGCGACTAAACATCTATGCCTCGGGCACGATGAGCGTGCTCAGGATTGCCTTCCTCAACGCCGGCATCATCGATTTCTTCTCTTCGCTGTCGATAGCGATCCTTGCCGTATTTCTTGGCCTCGGACATCTCAAGCTCATGAGTGTACCTGGCTTTGCCAACCTTCAGCTTTGGCAAAGCCTGTTCATCCTGATGATTGCGCCGGAGTATTTCGCTCCGTTCCGTCGCTACGCCGAGCAATATCACGCCAAGGCTGAAGGCCTCGCCGCCGCCGCAGCGCTCGACACGCTCGTTCTGGCTGCTCGCCCGCAATCCCAGGCTTTCGAAGCCGCCATCTTGACCCGCAATCTGGTCTCTGCCGCACCACCCCTGTCGCGGACCGGGCTGGTGGCCATCACCGGACCGAGCGGATCGGGCAAGTCCACCCTGCTGCGCCATCTTGCCAGGATCGGCTCCGCGCCATCCATCCAACAGGACGCTGATGAACGGCCGGAGATCGCATGGTGCTCCACCGACATCTATGTTCCGCAAGGCACGCTCGGCGACGCCATCGGCTGGGGAACCGGACCGTGTTGCCGGACCCGCCTGCTTCTGGCGGCAGGCAATGTCGGCCTTCTCGACGAAGTGCTTCTGCCCGGCGGGCTTGACGCGTCGATCAAGGCCGGCGGTGAAAACCTTTCTGGTGGGCAACGGCTGCGTATCGGCCTGGCGCGCGCCCTGATTTCGGGCCGCGCAATCTTCGCCGACGAGCCGACCGCCAAGCTTGACCCCGCCAATGCCGCGATGGTGCGCAACGCGCTTGTGCAGGCGGCGCGCAGCCGGCTCGTACTGGTGGCCACGCATGACAGGAGTCTAGCGTTGCTTGCCGGCAAAACGATCGACCTCGGGGTGGGCAACAGGCAAGCACGGGAGCGTGCCGCATGATTGACAGCGCTTCTCCGATTGTCCCCGAAACCAAGACCGGCTCGCCGGAAGAGCTCGCCCAAACCAAAGCTCCGTGGCGCCTCGCCCTGGTTTTGGCGTTTGCCGCCCTGGCGGGCGGAATCCTGCTGACCGGCGTGTCCATATGGTTTCTTGGCGCGGTCGCCCTGGTGGGCCTGACGCCTGCGGCGTTGACGTTCAACTTCCATGTGCCGGCCGCATTCATACGCCTCTTCGCCTTGACCCGGACGGCAGCCAAGTACGGCGAGCGCGTTGTCGGCCATCGGGCGGCGCTCACTGATCAGGTTCTGCGCCGCTCGACGCTTTTCACCGCAATGGCGTCAGCACCGTCCGTGCGCAGGGCCGGCTGGCAGCTTGGCAATCAGGACCGCCTTGCCGACTATCTCGACGACGTCGAGGACGTTGACTATGCGCGCCTGCGCGTCAGCCTGCCGTCGGCGACGCTTGGCGTCGCCATTGTCTTGCTTGTCGCGGCAACCCTGTGGATGACGCCATTGGCATTCGTGCCGATCCTGCTGCTCATCACGGCAAACATGGTCGGGGCGCGTTGCCTCGCAAAGCGAGCCACGGCGGATCTGGCGGCCGCGCGCGAAAGCAGGCAAGAGGCCTCCCGCCTGCTTGGCACCGCTATACAAGCCGTGGTGCCGTTGCAGGGCGAACGCCGCTGGGGTCTCACACTTGAAGCGCCGTTCGATGGCTATGCCAATGCCCAGACGCGCGCGTTGGTGCTACGCCACGGGCAGGCGCTGTACGATACGCTGGCCAACTGCTTGGCGCCATGCGCCATGCTGAGCATTCTGGTGTCCGCCTGGTTGTCGGGCCTGCGTGGTGAGGCCCTGCTGCCGACTGCCCTACTGGCCTTCGCCTGGCTGGCCGCTGCTGAATCTGTATTGGGCGCATCGAAGATTGTTGTCGCCTTCGCACGCGAGAAAGCAGCCCGGTCGGCTCTGGCTCAATGGAACACGCCGGACGGCGTAACGCACAAGCATGTCGCGGAACGGATTTCGTCGTTGACGTTGGACCGATTGCCGCGCCACGCACCGGATGGCCGGCTGATCGGCAGGCCAATCAGCGCGACTCTCAGGGCCGGCAGGCCAACTGTCCTGCATGGTGCCAGTGGCTGCGGCAAGACTTCCCTGTTGAAGCAAGTGGCTGGCTGGCTAGACGCTCGTGACGAATGCGTCCTGGGCGATGGCATCGAACTGAGTGAGGACGCGCGGCGCGCCATGAGTTGCTTCTGCACCCACGACGCGACGGTTCTCGCCGATACGGTACGCGAGAACCTATTTGCGCCACACGCCAGCGAAGATGAATTGTGGCGTGCGCTGGACGCAGTGGAACTTCAGGGTCGGATCAGGTCAGCTGGCGGCTTGGATGGCTGGATCACGCAGGATGTGCTGTCGCTCGGCGAGGCGCAGAGACTGAACCTCGCCCGCGTTTGGCTTTCCGACAGGCCCGTCATCCTCCTGGACGAACCGACCGAGCATCTTGCGGCCGAGCAGGGCAAGCGCATCCTCGATGCGCTGCTGCAGCGGCTGCGGCAACGCATCGTCATCTTCTCGAGCCATGACGACCTGACACCGAAAGGGGCCACAGCGATTAGACTGCGGGGGTAGATAATGAAATCCGCTATAGCCGTCGAAGAAAGGCGGCATCCTTGCCGCGCGGTACCGATCTCCGCTCCTCGGAGCCGATCTCGACCTTGGCGTCCTCGCGAAGAAAGGACGCAAGGTAGAGATCGATCTGGCTGAGCAATAGCACCCAATCTGCTGGCTATTCTTGAAATTCGCGGGCCGCCGCCAGCTTTTGATTTTGCGCAAGGAAGTTTGCCGCTGCGATTTCTACCTTCCGCGCATGGTCCTAAATCTGCTCATCGGCACTGTCGTCATAAGTTTGACCGTTCTCGTCCACACATTTGGTCTGATAGCCGTCACACACGCGATGGGGTACCTGGTCGCCCGGTTTCGCATGCACGGGCGCCGCAGCCGCATCGTCGCGATGATCAGCGTGGTGATGGGGCTCTTTGCGGTTATGACCGTAGAGGTCTGGCTTTGGGCCGAGCTCTACAGGTTGCTCGATATCTTCGCTGATTTCGAAACGGCGTTGTACTTTTCCACCATTACCTTCTCGACGGTTGGCTACGGCGACATCGTACCCGCCCATCAGTGGCGGGTCCTGGCCGCGCTTGAAGGCGTAAACGGGTTCCTGCTCATCGGCTGGTCCACGGCTTATCTGATCGCGGCCGGCACCCGTATCGGGCCGTTCAAGGCCGGCGAGCATTTCTGACCAACGATGCTCAGACTTGCTCCTGATCAATGATTGCGTGGCATTCTGTTGGTAGGCTTTGTCGTTGGGAGCTTAGGCAACAGGAAGCGATCTGCCTTTCTGCTTCTTTCGACGAATTGACTACGTGCTGATCGGACCGCAAACCGGTCGGCCAGGACGGAGGAAAGACATCAGGTTGCGGGAGGATAAGTAATGCGCGACGATCAATACGGTCATCATGCTGACCGCATCCAGGTGGCGATTGCCTCGGACGCTGCAGCGAAGTCCGCGCTGGTAGCCTCCTGGCGACGGTCGTCCAATTTGCATCGGCTCGATCCAGCGGACTGCAGTCCCCCACCCTATCTGACAGAGGCCGAACTGGGGCACGCCCGGCAACGCATCGAACCTCTCATCCAAGCTGCCCAATCGAGTCTCGACCGTCTCTATCTTGCTGTTGGCGGCATCGGATGCTGTGTCCTGCTCGCCGATCGTGACGGCGTACCGGTCGAACGGCGCGGCGCGGTCGTCGATGACGAGACGTTTCACTCCTGGGGCTTGTGGACTGGCTCCGTTTGGAATGAGGAGAGCCAGGGAACCAACGGTATCGGTACCTGTCTGGTCGAGCGGCGCGCGCTGACAATTCACCGCGACCAGCATTTCCATACGCGCAACACGTTGCTCAGTTGTACCACTGCTCCGATCCATGATCATGAAGGGAATCTAGTGGCAGCGCTTGACGTATCGTCCTGCCGGGCAGATCTGACGGAGGCCTTCGCCAATCTCATCTCGATGGCTGTCGTCGACGCGGCCCGTCGGATCGAAAGTGAAAACTTCAAGATGGCATTTCCAAAGGCGCGCATTCTGCTCGCGCCGGTGATCGACAAAGGTTCCGGCGTGCTGATTGCCGTCGACGCGGACGATCTCGTGGTCGGCGCGACCCGTTCGGCCCGCCTGGCGCTTGGCCTTACGCAGCAGTGTCTCGACAAACCGATGCCCGCCGCCGATCTGCTCGGCTGGGCTGAGAGTGACTCCAAAGTCCTCGCCGAGGCAGAGCGCGGAGCGCTGCAGCGTGCCCTCGCGCGCGCTAACGGAAACGTGTCCGCCGCGGCTCAAGCGCTTGGCATCAGCCGCGCGACGCTTCACCGCAAACTCAACCGCCTGGATGTCCACCGGTCTCACTGAACACCCAAGCGATCATGACTGTCGCAATTCTGCGACACATCATATCCGACCGCGGTGACCGGTGCCGTGACAACTGCGGGCGGAAATCGCAAGTCTCTTCCGAAGCGTCGCATCCCGCGACGTCAGCTTTGGGAGGAAGACTTATGAACAAGGTTGAATTTTCACGCTCGGTCAAGGCGCCCTTCGACAAGCGCTACGGCAATTTTATCGGCGGCAAATGGGCCGAGCCGCGGTCCGGCCGCTACTTCGAGAACTACTCACCGGTCAACGGTCAACTCCTGTGCGAAGTCGCGCGTTCGGATGCCCACGACATCGAGGCGGCTCTGGACGCCGCGCACGCGGCCAAGGATGCCTGGGGACGCACCAGCGTGGCTGAGCGCGCGCTCATCCTCAACCGCATCGCCGACCGCATGGAGGAGAACCTCGATCTCCTCGCCTGTGCCGAAACCTGGGACAACGGCAAGCCGGTCCGGGAAACGACAGCGGCCGACCTGCCTCTGGCCATCGACCATTTCCGCTATTTCGCAGGAGCGGTGCGCGGCCAGGAAGGCAGCCTCTCCCAGATCGACGACGACACCGTCGCCTATCATTTCCATGAGCCACTCGGCGTGGTCGGCCAGATCATCCCCTGGAACTTCCC
>NZ_RZQE01000030.1:0-26911 GCF_004022955.1 Mesorhizobium sp. M7A.F.Ca.US.002.01.1.1
CGGAAGCATCGATCGTTGCCGGCAAGATCCTTGAGAACAAGGGCGCGACCTTCGGCTACAACGCCCAGACCGGCGAGTATGGCGACATGATCGCCATGGGTATCGTCGATCCGGTCAAGGTTGTCCGTACGGCTCTTCAGGACGCGGCCTCGGTCGCCGGCCTGCTGGTCACCACCGAAGCCATGATCGCGGAGGCTCCGAAGAAGGAGTCGGCTGGCGGCGGCATGCCTGGCGGCATGGGCGGCGGCGGCATGGGCGGCATGGGCGGCATGGATTTCTAATCCAGCTCTGGCAGCTTTCGCAACGAGAGGGCGGCATCAATGCCGCCCTCTTTTTTTGCGAACCTCGGTCCGATGAACGATCGACGCCAACGCCGGCCATCGGCGTTAGGGCAACCTCAAAAGAACTGTCGAGTTGGTTGCGCGCGGCTTTGCGTCATCAGAGGCGCAAGGCGGTCGCGTGTGAGGATTGCGCGCTCCCATAGGCGGTTTCGGCATGTGCCTCGCCTTCGACATCGACATTGCGGCCAAGCAGGAAATCGGCGGCTTTCGAGGCATGGCTTGCGGCGCGGAAGATGGCGCGGTTGTCCTCGCGCAAAACCGTCAGCCATGAGCCGATGTAGTCGGCATGGCGCACGGTCGGCTCGATGCCGAGACTGCTGCAGATGAAGGCTGATGCGATTTCGGCGACCAGTTCCTCGCGCGCATAGGTGTTGGACCCGAAGGAGCCGGACAGGTCGCGCGCGAGTCGCCTCGGGTGGCCGGTCCAGTGGCCAAGCTCGTGAAAGCAGGTCCGGTAATAGTCGATCTGGTGGAAGAAAGCCGGCTGCGGCGGCACCTGTATGGTGTCGCTGCCGGGCATGTAGAAGGCGCGCTCGCCGCCGACGCGAAAATCAGCGCCGGTTGCATGAATGAGCGCCTCGGCCTGCGGGACCATCTCGCGCTCAGGCAGAGGCTCGCCGGCGGCGTAAAGATGTTCGGGCAGATTATCGCACTGCGCGACATTGAAGACGGTGAAGCGCTTCAGGAAGGGCACCGCCTGCGGTTCGTCGCCAT
This sequence comes from Mesorhizobium sp. M7A.F.Ca.US.002.01.1.1, assembly GCF_004022955.1. Taxonomy (NCBI): domain Bacteria; kingdom Pseudomonadati; phylum Pseudomonadota; class Alphaproteobacteria; order Hyphomicrobiales; family Phyllobacteriaceae; genus Mesorhizobium; species Mesorhizobium sp. M7A.F.Ca.US.002.01.1.1. The sequence goes on from NZ_RZQE01000030.1 coordinate 1,056, forward strand.
CGGTGTCGGCGCGTTGCTTTTCGTTCTTGGGAACAAAGCGGTCAGCGTGAACGATGGTGGTGCCGTGCTCGCCCTTCCTGACATTGCCGCCAAGCGAAAGCGCCTGCCGGAAGGTGAGCCAGTTCTGGCTGGGGAAACCGCGCTCGATGACCGCGCCCCACAGGATCAGGATATTGATGCCGGAATATCGGCGCTGGGTGGCCGCATTCCGCGGCAGGCCGAGGCCTGTCCTTGCCCTGCCCCACGGCTTGACCCATGGCACGGTGCCGCGCTCCAGTTCGGCAATGATGCGGTCGGTGATTTCCTGATAAAGGCTGGCGCCGGTGCGCCCGCCGCTGTCTGCGCCAGCCTGTCGGCTGCCGCAACGTTTGTTGTTTGCACGCATCGTGATGTCCTCCGCTCTACAATCGCGCGCCCTCCCCGGAAGCGGGGTGGGCGGCAAAAGCGACCGGAAAGGCCCGCCGTCGGAGGCGGACTGCATCAGCAGGACCGGAACGGAGTGGAGGACCCGAAAGCGACAAGCGAAGGGTTGCGGGACGCCGCGGCGGGCCTAGAAGGGAGTGCTGCCCACCCTGCGCCAGGGGGAAGGCCACAATAGAAAGACGCCGGCCGACAGGCCGGCGACCGTCAGCAGCCGAAGGCTGCCCCGCGCCAGGGGGCGATGCCGCAGGGCCAAGACCGCCTGAGCTTGCCGAAGAAAAGCGGGCTCGGTTCACGAGCACCCGGCCAGCGACTTCAGGCGCGGGCGCTCAGGATTGTTGTTGGCGCCCACGGCAGCTGGATGACCGCAACAAGATTACGAGGAGCGACAGCAAAGCCAGCTGCCACAAACGGCACGCTCCGGCAACAACAGCGTGGCCGGTCTACAGATGCTGCCCCGCACGAGAGCCAGCACGCTTTGAGCGCGCATCGGCGATGCAAGCGTTGCAAGCTGGCCATGTCCACAAGGTCGGCGACCACTATATCGCCGACCACCAACGCGGGCGTACCGTCTAAGTGCAGACCTTTCGCGAGTGCGCGGACGCGCGCATTTCATCTGCGATGGCCGGATCTTGCATTCCCGCTTGAGCTGCTCAACGTCAAGGCCTACACGCGCTGCGATCTTGAGAGTGACCCTTCAACTGGGGGAAATCATAAGGGCGCGGTGGAATTCGTCGAACTTTCCCTGTTTTCTCGAGGCGAGTGCGGCGAAGGCTGGGAATTGGGAATCCGGTCCCAGGACCGGGAACTGTTTGATCACAAGCTTCAGATTGGGCTCATGCTTGAAGGCTTTTTGGTAGTTGATATCAGCCAGTCTGCAATGCGGACAGTTGTGGTAGTCATTGAATATGACCAGAACGGCATCGCCTTGCGGGTTGCCGGCGATTGGCGAAGGAGATCGTTGTCGAATGCGCCGCTCCACTTTTGCCTGTCGGTCGACCACGCCTGCCGGTGCAGGTTCGCGCTATATTGGCTCGCCAGCAAGGCGAGGAGTAAAAGAAGAGCTGCGACAGTGATGGCAGTCGGCTTAGACATGAGTCTCCAATCCATGGACGGCGTGGCAGCAACGGCCGCCTTTTTGGTGTAAAATGGGTCAGTTTTGATCGTGCCCCGCAGTTGCTACAGGCGCACAGGTGCCGGTGCGATCTGGCGGTTTCTCAAATACGGCTTTGCGCCATCGGGTCCACCCCAATAGCTGAGCGTCGTTCGCACGGGGAATTGTGTTCACCACGCCGGGCGACTTGACCGTCCACCGCCAGAGCGCTGAACGGTCCGCTAGTGAGGCGCTCCCCGAATCGTCGTTTATCCCGCTCGCCCCGGACCGGGTGACAGCCAGCGTTGCCGCTACGCTGCGGAGAAAAACCGTCAGCGCGTGGCATTCGGACATAAGCTGATCGACGCCAAGAATAAGCCCCACGGAGGTGACCGGTGCGGCCGGAACAAGAAAGAGCGTTGCAGCCATTGTGACGAGGCCTGCACCGGTAATGCGGGTTGTTCCGTTCGAAGGGAACAATGCGACAAACAGCATGAGGATCCGGCAGCCGATCGGGAGATCAGTTTTCGTCGCTTGGGCGATGAAAAGGGCGGCGAGCATCATATTCGTGCCGTCCAGATTGAATGGAATGAGACCCACGACCGAATGCGTGGCGCCGGCCTTTTCCATCTTCTCCATGAGCGAGGCCAGCGCGGCCTCTGAGGAGGACATTGCGAGCAGCAGCTCGTCCTTGATGTATCGGACGAGAGAGAAGAGCGAGCGGCCGTTGTAGCGGCAGACCGCGCCGAACAGGATCGAGAGGAACAGGACCGAGAGGAACAAGACTTGCAGGATGTCGCCTTCCGCGAAGGCACTGGCAATCGTTGACGGGATGATGTTCATCAGGAAGCTGGTCACGGACTGCTCGTGAGCCGTGGCCACATAGCCCTTAACGGCTTCGACATCGAGCGAGGCCGGATCGATGTTGAGGCCGGCGCCAGGCTGAACGATATTCGCGACAATCAGCCCGACAAGGAGTGCTAGCGTCGAGAAGGTAAGGAAATAAACCATCGCCTTGGCGGCAACTCGGCCGACCTTCTGCAGATCGCTCATGCCGGCAATGCCGGTCGCCATTGTCAGGAAGATGACAGGTACGGTGATTATCTTGACGACATCGACGAAGGCATCGCAGAGCGGCTTCAGGCTGTGGCCGGTCTCCAAATGGAAATAGCCGATTGCGGCACCCAGGATTATGGCGGCAAGTACCTGCACGTAGGTCCGGGCAAAATGGCGCTTGCGGGGCGCTAAGATCGCGCGGGGAACTCTTGGAACCAACACCGTCTCTCTCCTTGACCGGATCGGGGTGGGGCTCCTCCCTCTCCCATGCAGTGCTCCGGTCGAACGCTGCGCCCACTTCGGCGCAAACGATGTGCCAAATAGCAAGAGGGGAAAACGCGCAGGACCTCACGCAATGCTTGCGATTCGCTCTCCCACACTCGTGCAGTGGTTGCCTGTCGCAACTATGGAAGGGTCGATTCTGGGAACTCCAAAGGCCGCTCTTTGCGTCGACGCAGCTTGGCTGCCTGGAAGGTTCCCTCTTTGCCTTGCGGTCTGCGAGCTGGGTCCAGATGGTCATCATTTGGCTGCGCGCTGCACGGGGCTCGAAAGATTCAATCGAGGACGGGTCCTCTTGGAAAACGGGGGCAGCGTTGGTCAAGCCCTTCCACCCTGCTGTCCCAATGGTGTTCAGAAGCTCAGTTCACGATCAAGCGATGGATCAGCGTCATCTGGCGTTTGCGCCATCGCGGCGGCGTTGCAACGGGTCTGCCAAAGATGAGCAGGCCGCGAGGCAGGGTCCGAGACCTAGACTCCAACCTCATAGCGCGCTCGGCTCGCGTTCGGAAGGTTCGAACCGCAGCACGATCAGGTGGCGACACCGTTGGTCGGAACCGGAACCCGACGAATGATCGTTCGTGACCGACATCTGTGAACAAGCAGTATGTGTCATTGCAATCACCACCCGTTGCGCGGAAATGCCCATATGGCCGTGAATGAACTGGATTTGGTGATTTTCCAGATGGCGGTGGAAAGCGTCCGCTTGCTCTCTTCAAGCTTTGATGAGAAGGCGGCTGAGATAGCCACGAGGAGCCGTGGTAGCCTTCTTTTTGACGTGCGGGTGGACGGTGACCTGGAGGTCCAGCGAGTCGCAGCCATTGGATATCCAGGCGACAAGATCGGTGTGGTGGCATTGGACCGAGAGGGCCTTGTTAGCTGTTGTTGCCTTGTCAATGGCACCTTCTCACCTTTCATTGCACCGTTGGAGAACTGGACCAGCATGCCCCTTTCGATGCAGGCCCAGATCGATGTCACAGGCTATGCGAGGCTCCTTCTGGCCGCCTTGCGAAATGCTGGACATATGCTGGACAGGTAGCATCGCGATGATGTCTGTGATGAGATGGTGCAAACGGCTGGATGAGGCGATCGCTTGCTGGCAGCTTTGGCAACAAAGCGATCGGTGAGTTCGCAATGCTGGAACACGTCCTTTAGACTCTGCAGTTAAGTTAGCGGACTACCATCTGACGAATGCCCTCTGACAGTCTGCATGGCGCGGCATGCCCTCTTAGGAATGCAGCCGTGGTTCTACACCATCGGCTGTTTTTGTGTCGAAGGCGACGGGCACGCCATGAACGAAGGAAGCGGCCGCCAACAGTTCCTCCAACTCGCGGTCGGTGGCCTTGCATGCCGGCATTAGTGTTCGGATGGCGCGGATCGCCTGCGCCATGGAGAGAAAGCGGACCCTTCCCCTGGAAAGGACATAGGCTTCTGCGGCTTTTTCGACGGTGACGGTGTGAAACGAATTGGTCATGACGAATTCCTCCCTGAACCCTGACCAACCCGACTTATGGCACGAATTCGACCGCCTTCAAGCCTATGTCCGATTGCGGACAATCGCTGCGATTCGTTCAAAACCGCTGATGCTTTTGGGCGACCTGGTGAGGGGCAAGGAGACGTCGGCTGAACCCGTTTCAACCGACATGCTTCAGGCAGCGGCCAGGCCGAAATAACGCTGCTCCTCCTTGTCATAAGCGCCATGTGTGAGCTTTATCAATCCGGCACGGTCGATGATCGTGATCTCGCCGCGCTTGGCGTGCACCAGTCCTCGATACTCAAGCATTTGCAGGGCCGTGGTGACCCCGGGCGGTGGGCGCGAGCATGGTCGCCAGAAATTCATGCGTCGGGAGGATCTTATCTCCTTCCGCACGGTCGTGGACCATCAGCTGCCAGCGGGCCAGCCGTTCTTCGACCTTGGAGTGGCCATTGACCAGTGCCGTCCGGCATGATTGGACGAGGAACGCGTGGGCATAGTCCAGCACTGAGGTGCGAAGCGACGGGCTAATCGCAGGGCGAAGGTTTTCAACCGGCAGGCGCCAGGTAGTGCTTTCCTTTCCGAGAATGACGGCAATTCCTTTCATCCCGTCATAGCCGACAATGCCGACTTCACCTTGCCGCCCGCCGGTCATGGTGGCGACCACCGACGCGATGCCCCTCTCGGGAAAATATACGTTCTTGATCGGCTGATGCGCGACCTCCAACTTGTCCTTGATGCCCGGTTCGACGTGATGCAGCGATGGTCGCAAAAGCGCGAAGTCCTGCGGGGTGAGGGCTTCAGCACCTGGTCGCGAAAGAGGGATCGGGCAAGGCTCTCTTCCAACGGGGCAAGAGCGCGTACGTCTTACTGTCGGCTGCACCGAAGTAAATGCCGGCCGATGCCAAAGCATAGGCTTCGAAACGCGCGATTGCAAAGCCCTGTCGGGGCAGTGCAGTCATGCTAGAAGTCGCGCCGCCTACGATAGGCAGCGGATGACATGATTCCCTTCTGCGGCGGCCACCAAGAACGGCTCGGGCACGCTTTAATCGTTCATACACAAGCTCGCAGGAATGTAAGCAGCGGAACAGTCGGGTGATTCGTACCGCCCTGCCCTTTCAGAGATCAAGTCATTGGACGTCAATTCGGCTGGAACGCCTCGTCGAACGGCCCAGGAAAATGCAGCCGGATGAGCAATGGTGGTTCACCTTATGTGCGGTCCCGGATATGCGGTCCGGCGGCTCATCTCCCAATGGCTTGTCGATGGGGAAGTGGAACTCGTCATGTCGCCGCGAACCGTCACCGCGCTAGCGGGGCTCTTTTGAAGACGCCGGTGTTTTTCTTTGTGGAACTGAATCTGTGAGGTGATTGATGCATGAATCAAACATTTGCGTATTTCCGCTGCATCGGCGACGTATATTGGTCGAAAGTATCGCCCAGGCCCTCGAGACCAAGAACGGCGAGGCGGCGAGCGCGTTCTGGCGCTGTGCCGCCAAGAAAATGCTCATTCAATTGTCCGATGTAGGAATTGCGCCAGAGCTCGCTGCGCAGGAGGTTGGAAGCCTTCTTCATGCGGTCTTGGACGACATGGCCAACCGAACGGTAATGCACAAAGCATAGGCTCGGGCGCTGTTGGACCGCGCGTCAGCTCGGGTCCTTATCGGGGGACTGCTCCGACTGGCCGACGGTCCGGCCAAACCGGCATACCGGCAAAGCTTTGAGGTTGCGATCGCTCACGGCGGCCGGTCCAATATTCTAAGACGACCTCAGAAGCCACGTTGGCTTCTTTGGACGAAGCGGAGGGGCGCCATTTTGGCGTGCTCACGCTGGACTGCGGGTTGCGCCTACGGAAATCCAAAGTCCGGCCGCGCGAGCCAATCGACCGGAACAGTCGAAAGCTCGTGGGGCGGGTCCGCTCACCCTCACGGCGGCGGTGGCGGCCGTGAGCAGACTTAACTCAAGTCACGGCTGAGCATCCGCAGGCGCTATGCCGATTGGATGAGAACTGGTTGCCACAACACCGGCCCGTTGAGGCGTCCCCTCCAGCGGATGCGCAAGAGACTGGCGTAGGAAATATCGAGGAAGCCGGCGACTGCCTCGGTGTTGCCGACCTGCTTGGGCTGTCCGATACGTGACAACGGCCAGGTCGCGAGACGAAGGATCCTTTCGATGCGCGTATCTGTCACCGTTACGATCCCGGAGAGATTGTTGGCCAAGCCGAATTCGATGATCCCCGCGAAGAGCTCGTAGGTTGCTTGGGCCAGGCCGCCAGCTGCCTTCGGCGCTGTCGCAGGGAGATCGAGCGCGAAACGACTACTCTCCCAGATATCGGCACTCGCAGGGACCACCATCTCATCCAGCAGCGTCGGAAACGTATCGCGCAACATTGTCGGTCCGGTGGTCGGCAAAAGGCGGACGCAGCCGCAAGTTCGCCAATCGGACCCCTTGAGAAGCAGGTAGACGGGGTTCAGGCTGTCAAACGAGTCCGTTTCCATTTCGCCTTCGGTCTGCACTTCCCAATCGAGCCGCTTCTTGAAAACCCGATACCTAAGTCCGTGCATTTCCTTGAGTTCGCTCGCAAACTCGGCGTAGCAGTCGGGTGTTATCAGCTGCATCATTGTCGTCTCCGTGCGGGATGTGTCCACGCAATCGAAGGGCAAAGCCGTCATGAATGCAGCCTGTAGACCTTTACAGCTAGACTTGGAGAGGATCAGGATCTCGCCCGAGCAGCCATCCGCACTACGGCCTGGTTGATGGTTCGCACGCCAAGCTTCGCCTTGGCGTTTTCCTGATGGAAGGTCACGGTGCGTTTCGAGACACCGAGAATCTGGCTGATATCCCAGGCCGACTTGCCGCACGCCGCCCATTTCAGGCACTCGAACTCCCGCCGGGTGAGCATTATGCCATCTACCACGCAATCTTCGGCGAGCCTGCGCCGGGCATGGATATGAACGTTGATCGCAACCAGTTGCATTGCTTTTTCGTAGCGCGTCAGCGACCTCAGAAATGGCGGATGCGCCTCGTTGGAGGCGAAGGTCAGTGCGGCGAACCGGCCGCGATGATCATGCATCGACATGGTCAGTCCGCCGCGAATGCCGAACTCAGCTGCTTTTTCCAGGACTTCCTGCTGAGAGGTCGGCAAATAACGGTGATCGCGGTCCACACCCCAGTCGAAGGTATCCCAGCCCCGCAGTCCCCGCAGGATCACGGGATCCACGCTGTGGTAGCGCTGTTGCAGGTAATGTGATGTCCATGATGATGGATAATTCGAGATCAATCGCGGCCTGTCGCCGGAAGCGGATGGGTAGGTGAAATAAGCGAAGAGCGGAAAGTCGAACCCGGCTGCGGCGGACGCCATTGCCTCATGGAGATCGACGGCATCGACGCTTGCAGAGAGTTGCTCGACCAAGGTTTCAAATACGCGATGCATCTGCGCTTAGCGTACCTCGCGGAGGTTGCTGGAAGCCGACGGAGACGTGGTTCTAAATGATGGCCTGTCCCTGCAGGGCATACGACGCGCCGCCGTCATCACCGCAATTGCTGTGCTGCTTCCGATTGGAGAGAGCTCCGCCCACCTGACCAACTACCGATGGGTGATATTGCGACGTTATCGATGAGCCGCGTGTCGCCAAGCCAAGCCGCAGCAAGCAAGCGTGCCGGTCGGTCAAGGCTTGCTAACGATTGCAGGTCTGTTTCTCCGCGAAGCTCCAGGTATTCGAGCTCGCGATAGCCGGCAGCCAGAATTGCTGCACGCGCTTCATCAAGCGTAGGCAGGATGGGGGAGCCGCGTGCAAGCCGCTCGGCCGTATCGAGCAGGACCGATGCTAGTTTTGGGGCAATGGCGCGTTGGGCTGGGGAGAGCCGCACGTTACGCGACGATAGCGCAAGACCATCGGCTTCGCGGACTGTCGGACAGGGCACAATAGTGATCGGAATGTCGAGATCCCGGACCAAGCGCCTGACAAGCTGAAGTTGCTGAAAATCCTTTTCGCCAAAAAAGGCGAAGTCAGCGCCGGCCTGCAGGAAGAGCTTGGCCACGACCGTCGCCACGCCATTGAAATGGCCGAGCCGGAATGCGCCGCAAAGGCATTCGCTGATGCCGGACACTGAAACGGCCGTGGCGAAGCCCACCTGGTACATTTCCTCTGTGTCCGGCACATAGAGCAGATGCGTGCCCAGCAGAGCGAGCTTGGCAGCATCGTCGCTTTCCGTCCGAGGGTAGGCAATCAGGTCGGCGGGGCTGTTGAACTGCTTGGGGTTTACGAACAGCGTCACGATCACCCGCTCGGCCCTTTCGAGCGCCTTCCGCACGAGGCTCAGATGCCCGTCGTGCAAGGCTCCCATGGTCGGCACAATACCGATCGTGGCACCCGAGCGACGCCATTGCGCAACGACGCCGCGCAGCTCGCTCACGGTTCGAGCGATCGGCACGCTCATGTGAAGTCACCGGCCTTCAAGGCGTTGACATAGAGATGTTCGACCGCCGGAAAGTGCCGGTTCCGCATATCGGTGGCGTAAGCGGCGATTGCCGCCTCAGCCTGCTCACCGAGCTCGGCATAGCGTTTGACGAACTTCGGCCGAAATGAGGTGAAGAGCCCGAGCATATCGTGGCTCACCAGAATCTGGCCGTCGCAAGCTGGCGAGGCACCGATGCCGATGGTGGGTATGTCGATATCGGCGGTTATCTGCCGTGCAAGCTGCTCCGGTATCTTTTCCAGCACCAAGGAGAAGGCGCCAGCTTCAGTTACCGCCCTGGCGTCGCGCCTGATCCGCTCTGCATCGGCTCCCCGGCCCTGCACACGATAGCCTCCAAACGTGTTTACCGCCTGCGGCGTCAGGCCCACATGGGCCATGACAGGTACGCCGCGCGCGGTAAGGAAGCGGATGGTTTCCGCGATGGTCTCGCCGCCCTCGATCTTTACCGCTGAACAACCGGTCTCACCCATCACGCGCGCAGCGTTGCCGAAAGCGTGCTCTGGGCTTTCCTCGTAGGAACCGAAGGGCAGGTCGACGACCATCAGCGCGTGTTCAAGGCCGCGGCGAACGGCCTGTCCGTGCATGATCATCATGTCGAGCGTGACCCCCAGCGTCGACGACAGGCCGTGCAGCACCATGCCGACGCTGTCGCCGACAAGAACGATGTCGCAGTGGCGATCGAGCAGCCTCGCGACCGGCGTGGTGTAGGCCGTCAAGCATACAAGTGGCGTCTGGCCTTTTCGCGATCGAATATCTGGAGGAGTCATCCCTTTTATCTCACCAGCCGCGCTCAACCGAGGCCCCTTCCCTTACGTTACCAACAGCGGGTGTCGCGTTTGGCATATTTTTGTGCGACTGCGAAGAGCTAAAAACAGCGCTTGAGTACTCCGGTGTTGACGTGCTGGCTTCCAAGGTTACATTCAATCGATTAAGGCGCTCCGTTGGGCCAACCCGCTTTCGCAAACATGGATCCTCAGACAAGAAGAACCAAGAAAGGCAAAGCCGCCGTCAAAGCTGACGAAGCCAAAGTGGACCTGACTGCCGTCGTGGTCGCCGTAAACGACAGTGAGCCCTGTGTCCTCACAGTCGGTCATGCGGACACCCTCCCTTCTGGACCTTTTGCCCTTGAGCATCGATCACTGCAGTCGGGTTTGAGGGGGTGGGTGGAGCAGCAGACCGGCCATGCACTTGGATACATCGAGCAACTCTACACCTTCGCCGATCGCGATCGCATCGGCACTGAGCGCCACCAGCGCGTCATCTCAATCAGCTATCTCGCATTGACCAGGAAGGAACAGGCAACGAACTCGGCCGCGTGCGGCTGGCAAAGTTGGTACGAATATTTTCCCTGGGAGGACCACCGCTTCGGCACGCCGCCTGTGCTGCTCGATAGATTGCGGCCCCGCCTGATTGAGTGGGCCGGCGGCGCCAGCGAGCCGACCACTCAACGCGAGCGCCGGCAGCGCGCTGCGATAGCCTTCGGCTTCGACGACCGCCATTGGAACGAGGAACTCACGCTCCAACGCTACGAGTTGCTCTATGAAGCTGCTCTGATTGAGGAGGCCGGTGGCGGCAGGGACGCGATTGCGGCCGCGGCTGGCAAACCAATGGTCGCTGACCACCGTCGTATTCTGGCAACCGGGATCGCGCGGCTGCGTTCGAAGATCAAATACCGGCCGGTCGTGTTCGAGCTTATGCGGCCTTCCTTCACGCTGCTGCAACTGCAGCGAACCGTGGAAGCTTTGGCTGGCAGGCTGATCAACAAGCCGAACTTCCGGAGATTGGTCGAGCAGCAGGAACTTGTTGAGGAGACCGGGGAGACCTCCCTCGACACGGGCGGCCGACCGGCGAAGCTTTATCGCTTCCGGCATGCCGTCCTCGACGACAGGGCTATCGCCGGGACAAAATTACCGCTGGCGCGGGCTTGACATACTTATAGTCAAGGTAGATATATTCCCTTATTGTCAAACCGAATATAATCGAGGCGCCAATGACTGGGGCGTTACCTATGGCTGCGTCCTTGTATGAGCGTGTCCGGCGGGTGATCCCACCCGTTGAATGGCCCGCGTTCGCCGGCGATATTGAAGCCATCTTAGCGCTGAAGCGTGAGCGCAATGCGGTGGTGCTGGCGCACAATTACCAGACGCCCGAAATTTTTCATTGCGTGGCAGACATCGTCGGCGACAGCCTGGCGTTGGCCCACAAGGCGGTGACGGTCGACGCCGACATCATCGTGGTTGCCGGCGTTCATTTCATGGCCGAGACGGCAAAACTGCTCAATCCGAACAAGACCGTGCTCATCCCGGATCTCCGCGCCGGCTGCTCGCTGGCCGAATCGATCACGGCAAACGACGTGCGGCTAATGCGGCTGCGGTATCCGGGGGTCCCCGTTGTTACTTACGTCAACACTTCCGCCGCCGTAAAAGCGGAGTCCGACATCTGCTGCACGTCCGGCAACGCCAAGGCGGTGGTGGAATCGCTTGGCGTGGCGCGTGTGCTGATGCTCCCGGACGAATATCTGGCGAGGAACGTGGCAGCCGATACAGACGTCGAGATCATCGCCTGGAAAGGCCATTGCGAGGTGCATGAGCGCTTCACCGCAGCAGACATCCGGGAACTGCGCGATGCCCATCCAGGCGTCATCGTGCTGGCCCATCCAGAATGCCCACCAGACGTTGTCGCGGAGGCGGAGTTCTCCGGCTCGACCGCGGCGATGTCGGATTATGTCGAGCGTGAGAAACCGAAGCGTGTCGTCCTTCTGACCGAATGTTCGATGAGCGACAACGTCGCGGTCGCGCATCCCGACGTCGAGTTCGTTCGCCCATGCAATCTGTGCCCGCACATGAAGCGCATCAACCTGGCCAACATTCGCGCCGCACTCGAGCAGAACCGGCATGAGGTCCGGATTGATCCCGAAATTGCCGGCCCCGCCCGCCGCGCGGTCGAGCGCATGCTTTCCCTATGAGTCTGGAGGTTCGCGAAATCGCGGGGGCGCCGGTCGTCATCGGCGGCGGCATTGCCGGCCTGATGACGGCGCTTCATCTGGCGCCGGAACCGGTCGTGCTTTTGACCAACGCGCCGCTTGGAACCGGAGCCTGCAGTGAACTTGCCCAGGGCGGTCTTGCGGCAAGTCTCGGGGGCGACGACGGCCCAGATTTTCACCTTTGCGACACGATAGCTGCCGGCGACGGACTCTGCGATGAGGCCACGGTGCGGCGAGTGGTACGAGCTGCACCCGAAGCGATTAGGACGATCCAAAGGTTCGGCGTCGACTTCGACCAGCACCCTGACCGCGCGTTGCGACTTGGGCTCGAGGCGGCACACTCGCGACGGCGGATTGTGCATGCAGCCGGCGACGCCACCGGTCGCGAGTTGGTGCGCGCGCTCGTCGCCGCGGTTCGGCGTACAGCCTCGATCACCATTATCGAAAATGTGGAGGTCCGCCGGCTGGTCGTGCAGGACGGGTCGGTCATCGCCGTGGTCGCAGCAGGACGAGCCGGCGCGCTCGCTCTGCCCACGCGTCGCGCGGTGCTGGCGACCGGCGGCGTCGGCGGGCTGTTTTGCGACACGACAAACCCCGCTGGCTCATGGGGTCACGGGCTGGCGCTCGCCGCATGGGCGGGGGCGGAACTCGCCGACTTGGAATTCATACAGTTCCATCCAACTGCGCTCGACGGTCCGCGCCGGCCGATGCCGCTGGTGAGCGAAGCCGTGCGTGGCGAAGGCGCGGTGCTCATCGATGAGCGAGGAGAGCGCTTCCTCGCCGACACACCTGGCGGTGAACTTGCGCCTCGCGACGTCGTAGCGCGCGCCATTTGGCACCAGCTTGCCGTTGGACGCCGCGTATTCCTGGACGCACGGCAAAGTCTCGGCCCGAGATTTGGCAAGCGTTTTCCAGGCATCGCCGAATTGTGCCGGAGCGCAGGAATCGACCCAGCGACCGACCTGATCCCGGTGCGCCCGGCGGCACATTATCACATGGGCGGCGTCGCCGTAGACAGCGCCGGCCGCAGCTCCATCGAGGGATTGTGGGCCTGCGGTGAGGTGGCCTGTACCGGCCTGCACGGCGCCAACCGCCTGGCCAGCAACTCGCTCACCGAAGCGGCGGTCACCGCGAGCTGGGTTGCCGAAAGCGTTGCCGGCACGTCGTATACCCGGCGACCGCGCAGATGCTCCACATTCGTCCCTCCACGACCAGACGCTTCCGTGGTCCGCCCGATTGTCTCCGCCGCCCTGGGTATCATCCGCGACGGCGAGGCAATGCGCGAAGCGGTGGCGACCCTGCTGCCGATCGCAGCCAATAGTGTCGCTGCCTCTGGTCCGGCTTTGGTCTCACTGATGATCGCCGCGGCGGCCCTGAGGCGGGAAGAGAGTCGAGGCGCGCACTGTCGGTCCGATTTCCCGCTCCACGATGCCAACGTGCGCCCATCACGGCTGACACTGCACAGCGCAATGCGGGCCGCGGCCGCACTCGATTGCCGGGCTACCATACGGAGCACTTGATATGACTTCATTCTCCCCCCTCCCCGCGACCCTGATCGAACCGATTGTGCGCGTTGCGCTCCTCGAAGACCTGGGCAGATCCGGCGACCTGACCACCGATGCGGTTATCCCGTATGATTGCACTGCCACGTTGGTGCTCAAAGCGAGGCAGGCGGGCGTCGTTGCCGGGCTCGATCTGGTCTCGTATGCCTTCCTTCTCGTGGAACCGGCGATCAACATCCAGATCTGGCGCCCTGATGGCAGCGAGGTTGGGGCCGGGGAAACCATTGCAAGATTGTCCGGACCCGCACGAGGCCTGCTCACGGCCGAACGCACGGCCCTCAATTTCTTATGCCGGCTGAGCGGCATTGCCACTGCCACAGCGGCCATGGTTGAGGCCGTGCGCGGTCACAAGGCGAGGATTGTATCGACGCGAAAGACGACGCCCGGGCTGCGGGCATTGGAGAAATACGCCGTGCGCGTCGGCGGCGGTGCCAATCACCGGTTCGGCCTCGATGACGGCGTGCTCATAAAGGACAACCACATCGCGATCGCCGGCGATATGCGCACAGCAATAGAGCGGGCGCGCGCCGCAGCAGGGCATATGGTGAAGGTCGAGGTCGAGGTCGACACGCTGAAGCAGCTCGATGCAGCGCTCGCGATTGGTGTTGACGCGGTGCTGCTCGACAATATGTCGGTCGAGGATCTTGCCCGCGCGGTTTCTATAGTGGATGGCCGTACGATCACCGAGGCGTCCGGTCGGGTGATGCCGAAAACGGCGGCGGCGATTGCGGCGACCGGTGTCGATCTCATCTCCATGGGTTGGCTGACGCACAGCGCCCCGATCCTCGACATCGGCCTGGACATGCCGGACCACCAGAACATCTGCAAGCACTTGAACTGAGGATTACGGCGTGAGGAGCAACATCAGCTCGGCAGGCGTAGGAGGTGCTGGAAAGACGTGCCGCAGCTCGCCTTTAGCGAGTGCGCCCCAAAGCCAAGAAGGCGTACCGGACTAGCAAACAAAGGTTTGACGATGACGATTGGAATGAACTCGGAGTTCGACGTGAACCAGACCATGCAATCGGTCGACGGAACGCCTCCGCGATGGAACCGCAAAGAGGCCGAGGCCATCTACGGCATGCCATTCAACGATCTGCTGTTCCTGGCTCAGACGATCCACCGCCAGAACTTCGATCGAAACCGAGTGCAGCTGTCGCGGCTCCTTAGCATCAAGACCGGCGGGTGCCCCGAAGATTGCGGCTATTGCAGCCAGTCTGCGCATTACGAAACCGGTGTGAAGGCGTCGAAGCTGGTGGACGTCAAGCATGTCATCGACGAAGCGGCCAAGGCGCGTGATGGCGGCGCAACGCGCTATTGCATGGGCGCGGCGTGGCGAAGTCCCAAGGAGCGCGACATGGACGTTGTGGTCGCCATGATTGAGGGCGTCAAGGCCCTCGGCATGGAGACCTGCATGACGCTCGGCATGCTCGATCTTGAGCAAGCTGCTCGCCTGAAGCAGGCCGGTCTCGACTACTATAACCACAACATCGATACCTCTGAGCGCTACTATGGCGAGGTTATTTCAACCAGGACTTTTGCCGACCGGCTGAAAACGCTTGGGCACGTGCGCGCGGTTGGGATGAAAGTCTGCTGCGGCGGCATTGTCGGGATGGGAGAAGAAAAGACCGATCGCATCGACATGCTGGTCACGCTCGCGAACCTGCCCGAGCCGCCGGAAAGCGTGCCGATCAACATGCTTATTCCCATCGAAGGCACGCCGCTTGCCGCGGCCGACGCCATCGATCCGATCGATTTCGTCCGCATCGTTGCGCTCGCGCGGGTGATGATGCCGAAATCCTATGTAAGGCTGTCCGCCGGCAGGACGGCGATGAGCGACGAAACGCAGGCGCTGTGCTTCTTTGCCGGCGCCAATTCGATCTTTGTCGGCGACACGCTGCTGACGGCGGGAAATCCCGGCGAGGACAAGGATACCCTTCTGTTCCGGCGCCTCGGCATTGAGCCTATGGAACTCGCCACGCAATGAAGGAGGCAATTCTTGCCCGCTATGACGCAACCTTGCGGGGACTGGGGCGCAAGGACCGGTTGCGGACGCTCGCACCGCGCGCCGGGCTCGACTTCTCGTCGAACGACTATATCGGACTTGCCGCCTCCAAAAGACTGGGCGATGCGGTTTCGACGGCGATTGCGCGGGGCACGCCAGTGGGCGCCACCGGATCGCGGCTGTTGCGCGGCAATGCACCGGAACATGAGCAACTGGAGGCGGACGCAGCGGCATTTTTCGGAGCCGAGCGTGCACTGTTCTTCGGCAGCGGCTATATCGCCAACTTCGCTCTGCTGACGGCCCTGCCGCAGAAAGGCGACCTGCTGGTCCTCGACGAGCTCGCTCATGCCAGCATGCATGAGGGTGCCCAGGCCGGGCGCGCTGAGTTCAAGCTGGCCGCGCACAACGACGTCGACGCTGTCGAGGACGCAATCACCCGCTGGCGCGCCGAAGGCGGCATGGGGCGGGTGTGGATCGCCTTCGAAAGCCTTTACAGCATGGATGGCGACCGTGCGCCGATGGAGAGCCTGGTCGCGCTGGCTGATCGGTACCAGGCATTCATCGTCGTCGATGAAGCGCATGCCACCGGCGTCTGGGGACCGGACGGCCGGGGACTGGCCGCCGCGTATGAAGGCCGCGACAACATCGTCACGCTCCACACATGCGGCAAGGCGCTTGGCGCATCCGGCGCGCTCGTTACCGGACCGCGAACACTGTGCGACTATCTTATCAACCGGTGCCGGCCATTCATCTATGCGACCGCACCATCGCCGCTGATGGCAGTCGCGGCACGTGAGGCGCTGACTATTCTGTCTGACGAGCCTATGCGTCGTGCTCAGTTGCACGAGCGTGTCGCTTTCGCGAGCCGGCAATTGGCCGAACGCTGCGGCGTGATGCCCAGCGGCTCGCAGATCCAGCCGCTTGTGATCGGCGATAACAGCCGCACCATGGCGGTGGCGGCAGGACTGCAGGCACGCGGCTTCGACATACGCGGCATTCGCCCGCCGACAGTGCCTGAGGGTACGTCGCGCCTGCGCATTTCGCTGACTCTCAACGTCGACGAAGCCGACATTTCCGCCATGGTCGAGGCTCTCGTCGGAGTGTTGGCCACAGCATGACCAAACGCATCGTCGTCACCGGAACAGACACTGGAATTGGCAAGACAGTGTTTTCGGCCGGACTTGCCGGGCTGCTCGACGGCTTCTACTGGAAGCCGGTGCAATCGGGCCTCAACGAGGAGACCGACAGCGAGGTCGTCGCCCGGCTTTCCGGCTTGCCCGACGGACGCGTGCTGCCCGAAGTCTATCGACTGACGATGCCGCTGTCGCCGCATCGATCAGCCGAAATCGACGGCGTCGCGATCGAGGCCGACGATCTTTCATTTCCGGTCCTGCCGACACCGCTCGTCATCGAAGGCGCCGGCGGGCTGATGGTGCCGCTCAATCGACAGACAAGGTTCATTGACATATTCGAACAATGGCGGCTGCCGGTCATACTGTGCGCCCGCACCGCGCTTGGCACCATCAATCATACGCTGTTGTCGATCGAGGCCCTGAGAGCCCGCTCCATCCCGCTCATCGGCATTGCCTTCATTGGCGAAGAGGTGGCCGATACACAAAGGACAATCGTGGAATTCGGCGGCGTGCCGCAGCTGGGCAGGCTGCCGCACCTCGGTCCGCTGACGGGTGAAACGTTGAGAGATGCAATGATTTCCGGCTTCGACCTGGCCATGATTGCCGGAGGCGACTGATGGCGGAGTCTCGAGTCTGGCATCCGTTCACGCAGCACGCGCTAGAGCCCTCGCTCCCTGAAATCGTGCTGACTGAAGGCGCCTATCTCCACAAGGCCGACGGCTTCCGCATCCTCGATGCGATTTCTTCCTGGTGGGTCGTCACCCATGGCCATCGCCACCCCCGCATCATGAAGGCCATCGAGACGACCGCCTCGAGCCTCGACCAGATCATCTTCGCGGGCTTCACCCACGAGCCGGCCGAACGGCTGGCCGAGGCGCTTGTAGGCATCGCACCCGCCGGCCTCCACCGGGTGTTCTATTCCGACAGTGGCTCGACCTCAGTCGAAGTCGCGCTGAAGATGGCGCTCGGCTATTTCCGTAACATCGGCGCGTCGCGTTCGCGCATCGCCGTCATGGAGCACAGCTATCATGGCGACACCATCGGCACGATGAGCGTCGGCGCCCGTGGCGTCTTCAACGCCGCCTATGAGCCTTTGCTGTTCGAGGTCGACACCATCCCCTTCCCGGCCGCCGGGCGCGAGCAGGAAACGCTGGATCGGTTCGAGGCCGTTAGCCGCGACCGGCGCGCAGCCGCGCTGATCGTCGAGCCGCTGGTGCTTGGCGCCGGCGGCATGCTGATGTATCCGGCCTGGGTTCTTGCCGAATTGAAGAGGATCGCCGAAGCCTCCGGCACGCTCGTGATCGCCGATGAAGTGATGACCGGCTGGGGGCGCACCGGAACCATGTTTGCCTGCGAACAGGCGTCCGTCTCGCCCGACATCTTGTGCACCTCGAAAGGTCTGACCGGTGGTACCATCCCGCTGGCCGCCACGATCGCCACCGATGCCATCTTCCACGCTCACTTTTCGGAGGATCGCAAGAAGACGTTTTTCCATTCGAGCTCCTACACCGCCAATCCGATCGCCTGCGCGGCAGCACTTGCCAATGTCGAGATCTGGCGTGACGAGCCGGTGGCCGAGCGGATCGCGGTCTTGAGCGCGAGGCAGGCCGCGGGGCTGCAACGCTTCCGGGACAATCCATATTTCACCGACTGCCGGACAACCGGCACCATCGCGGCACTCGACCTACGCACCGGCTCAGCCGGTTATCTGGCCGAGATCGGGCCAAAACTGCGCGCTTTTTTCCTTGAGCGCGGCCTGTTGGTGCGCCCGCTCGGCAATGTCCTCTATCTTCTGCCGCCCTATTGCATCACCAGCGACGAATTGGACGGGCTCTATGACGCGATAGAGGAGGCCGGCGAACGCTTCGGCTCGCGGCCATGAACCTATCGTCGCGCGTTCTCGGCTTCGGCCATCATGCGCCGACGCGCAAGGTCGAGAACCCGGAAATCGAAGACCGGCTCGGGCTTGAGCCCGGCTGGATCGAGCGGCGCACCGGAATTCGCTCGCGCTTCTGGGCAACAGACGA
This sequence comes from Mesorhizobium sp. M7A.F.Ca.US.002.01.1.1, assembly GCF_004022955.1. Classification (NCBI taxonomy): domain Bacteria; kingdom Pseudomonadati; phylum Pseudomonadota; class Alphaproteobacteria; order Hyphomicrobiales; family Phyllobacteriaceae; genus Mesorhizobium; species Mesorhizobium sp. M7A.F.Ca.US.002.01.1.1. The sequence goes on from NZ_RZQE01000030.1 coordinate 19,558, forward strand.
AGACACGCTGTCGGGCCTTGCCGCCTCTGCCGGCGACATGGCGCTGACCAATGCCGGTATCGACCGCGGCGACGTCGGTCTACTCTTGCTCGCCACGTCGACGCCCGATCACCTTCTGCCGCCAAGCGCGCCGCTGGTCGCACATCGGCTGGGGCTAGGCCGCGCCGGAGCGATCGACCTGACCGGCGCCTGCGCCGGCTTCATCTATGCGCTGATGTTCGCCGACGGGTTCACCCGCCTGCACGGCAAAGCGAGCCTTGTCATCGCCGCCAACATCCTCAGCCACCGCATCAATTTGGCCGAGCGCGCCAGCGCCGTGCTGTTTGCCGATGCCGCCGGCGCCATGGTGATCAGTCCTTGCGATGACCCGGATCGAGGCATTCTCGGCGCTTCGGTGGATTCCGACGGCTCGCGCTACGGGCTAATCCAGATTCCCGCCGGGGGAAGCAACACTCCGTTCCATGCCGACCTCGACCTCGCGCAGACACGGATGACGATCACTGACGGCCGTGAAGTATTCAGCAAGGCCGTGGAGATGATGACCGCCTGCTCGAGAGATGCGCTCACTGCTGCCCGACTGAGGCCGCAAGACCTCGATCGTTTCGTGCCGCATCAGGCCAATGCGCGCATTTTCGACGCGGTCGGCAGGAACCTCGGCATCGCTGATCACTCGATCGTCAAGACGATCGCCGAATATGGCAACTCTTCCGCCGCGACGATCCCGCTCTCATTGTCGCTGGCCCATCGGGCGCAGCCGTTTCGGCCTGGCGAGAAAGTCCTCTTGGCGGCAGCGGGTGCGGGTCTCAGCGGCGGCGCGCTTGTGGTGGGAATTTAGCAAAGCAATGCTTGCGCACAGGACTGCTCATGAATGAGACTATGAGAATGGCTCAATACGCAAATAGTCGCCGGCAAGCTCCATAGAGCTGGGGTCCGTGCGGTGCTCCGCGATGTCTAAGTATCGACCCGCTTGCTCAAATCGCAGCGCTCATCGAAGGCCAGCAATACCTCATGCAGAGCGAAAATCCCCAACCGCCCGTTTCAAAGACGCTCGCCCCATTTCGAAACAAGGTGTTTCGCTCAATTTGGGCGGCCACCCAGATTTCCAGCCTCGGTTGGCTAGTGCAAACGGTCGCCATCAGTTGGCTTATGGCAACGATTTCAGCGTCCGACCTCATGGTGGCACTCGTCCAGGCCGCATCCACATTGCCGGTGTTCTTCCTCTCAGTTTTCGCCGGAGCCATTGCCGACAACTTCAGCCGCCGGTGGGTGATGTTTGCGGGACACTGCCTGATAGCATCGGCGTCGACGACGCTGATGATTTCTGTGGGTCTGGGATTTGTCAGTCCTTGGCTGATTCTCGGGTTAGGTTTCCTGGCCGGCTGCGGCTTTGCCTTGAATGATCCGGCTTGGCACGCTTCGGTCGGCGATATCCTTCACAAACGCGACATTCCGGCCGCAGTGACGCTTATGTCCGTCGGATACAACATTGTGCGCAGCGTTGGTCCAGCCTTGGGGGGCGTGATCCTGGCCGTCTTTGGGCCGCTGGCCGCTTTCGCCTTGGCTGCGGTGAGTGATCTGGCGCCCATAAGCGCGATATGGCGCACCAAATGGGAGGTCCGCTCTTCGCCTCTCCCTCGTGAGAGAATGACGACGGCAATTCATGACGGAGTGCGCTTTACGGCGATGTCTTTGGAGATCAGGGCAGCGACCGCCCGAGCCGCTCTTTTCGGGTTGGCAAGCATCTCCATTCTGGCGTTGCTCCCCCTCGTCGTCCGGGATCAGTTGAAGAGTGGGCCAATTGTCTACGGTATCTTATTGGCCGGCTTCGGCATGGGTGCTTTCATCGCGGGTATGGGCAACGGCTTCTTGAGGAAGGTCACGTCTCAAAACAGGCTGGTGGCCTTCGCCTCTGTGGCTTGTGCAGTCTGTTGCCTCTCCCTTGCCCTTACATCGTCGCTTCCTGTGGCGGCCATTTCGCTGGCGCTCGGCGGAGCGGGTTGGCTTATCACCTGGACGGGCATTGACGTGTCGGTGCAGTTGGCAAGCCCAAGGTGGGTTGTAGGCCGCACGCTCTCCATTTACTACGCCTTGAGCGCAGGCGGTATGGCTGCTGGCAGCTGGATCTGGGGTTCTGTCGCGCAAAACTATTCCTTGACCTCAGCATTGGAGGGCGCCGCAGGCGCTCTGTTGCTGGTTGCAGCAGCGGGGATCGTGTTGCCGGTCCGTCCCTGGGAAGAAACCGATCAAGAAAGTTCAGTTTTTCATCCGCCGGACGTGGCTCTCGATCTGAAACCCAGAAGTGGCCCTATCGTGGCCAAGGTCGAGTATTTGATATCGGAGGAAAATATCGAGGCCTTTCTGGGCTCCATGCGCACGCGGCGACACGTCCAGAGCCGTGCCGGTGCACGAAACTGGACGCTCCAGCGAAATCTGCAAACACCGTCACTTTGGACGGAGACATTCCGCACCCCCACCTGGATGGACTTTCTCCGCCTAAATCATCGACTCACCGCAGCAGATAAGGAAGTCGCCCAGCATCTCCTGTCACTGCATGAAGGAGAGGTGCCTCCGCAGACAGTGCTTTCGATTGAACGGACGACCGAGGCAATTCGTACCCGTACCTCGACAATCTTTTCTCGTCCTCCAAGATGACGCCATCAAGCTGCTGTCCAGGGACAGGGTGGATCACCGGTGCTTTGCAGAGCACAGCCTCACACCGAGAGCAGCGTGCTCCGGGTTGTGCGCTTTCGCGCGCACCCAGGCGAGATGATGGTGAACGCGGCGTCAAGTGGAAGTCCCCTGCATACGCTTGCGGAGTCTTCTGCGAGAGCCCATGCCGACGAGCGCCAAACAAGGTCTGATGCCTTTCGGCGTCGTGGCCTCAACTCATCGATTCGCGAGAAAAGCATCGAATGCAGCAGCAACGGCGCGAACAACAAAGCGGTGCTCCGGCCGCACGCGGATGAAGCCGTTTTCGACGTCCAGGATCCCCTCCTCAGCCAGCGTCACCAAACTCTCAACTGAATCGAGAAAACGAGCTGGTTCGATTTCGTGGGCGGCACAGATGGTCGGCACGTCGGCCTCCAAATCGCACATCAGTCGCTCGATGATCGCTGCGCGCACCCGGTCATCGTCGGTCAGACGGTGACCCTTTGATGTCGCCAGACGTCCACTTGCGATGTGCCGGGCGTAAGAATCCCGTGTTACTTCGTTCTGAACATACCCCTCGCGGACTCGGCCAATAGCCGACGCGCCGAAGCCGATCACGTTTTGCAAGTATCGGCCGAGTATCCCAGCGAATTACGCCGTAGGCGCCCGGTCTTCTGGCGCTAGCGCAAGTTCGTCGTCCGGCGGAGCGAAATGATCGAGCCCGATCTCCCGGTAGCCAGCGCCAACCAGTGTCTCGGCGACAGTTGCAGCCTGTTCGGCGCGAAGATCGCCGTCCGGTAGACCTGCCTGCTCGATTAGGCGCTGATTCTTTATCACGGAAGGAATATGCGCGTATCCGAACACCGCAAGCCGGTTGGGGCGCATGGCGACCGCAGCCATCGCGGTCTGGATGCAGGACTGCACAGTCTGTTTCGGTAGACCGAAGATGAGGTCGAAGTTGATATGGCCAACGCCATGCCGGCGGAGATTTTGGACTGCAGCGGCCGTCTGCACCTTACTCTGGATCCGATTGATCGCCTTTGCACATCGGGATCAAAGCTCTGCATCCGATGCTCGCGCGGTTGACACCGTTAGCTGCCAGGGCTTCGGCCATTTCCGGTGTGAACGTTCGGGGATCGATCTCCACGGCGATCGCAGCAGTTTTGCTGAAAGCGAAGTGGCGGCGTAGAAATTCCATCAGCGCCAAGTGCTCGGCTGGCCCGATAAGGTGAGGCGTTCCGCCGCCGAAATGCACATCGCTCACCGGCAGCCCTTGCCGCACTTGCTCCGACACCAAACTGATCTCCTGACGCAGCACCGCTAAATAATTAAGGATCGGGCCGTTGCGACGGATGACCGCGGTAGGGAAGCCGCAATACCAGCACATGGATCGGCAAAACGGAATGTGGAAATAGAGCGACACCGATTCGTCGGCCGGGAGGCCCCCCAGCCATTCCTCATAATCGTCAGCACCAACTGCCGCAGAGAAGTCTGGCACAGTCGGATAGATGGTATACCAAGGCGGCCGGGGGTCCCGGTACTTTGTCAGGATTGAGGTGTGCAAGGAGCTGTCATCCCACGTCGCTCATCCATCATTCTTTCGTTGCGCGCTCGTCCTGGTCTCTGACCTAAGTCAGTGCGTCCCGCTTATGTCGCAGTCTCGTTTGGACAGGATGGGGTCAACCACGCCGGGGAGCGCGCGTGCCATGGTTGCGCCTGAGGTGATGGTGCGGTGCCGCATTCAACGTCTGAGTACGTGACGCCAGTGCAGTGTGCTTGAGGCGTCTGCGGAAGAACTTTGCAATGCGAAATTCATGTCCGACGCAACGGACCTGTCAAGCCTCGTTCAGACGCCATCCAGGTCCAGCCAGCGGCCTTCCCTGCCGGCCGAAAAACCATACCGGCTTTAGCCACCGAGACGCTCTAAAGCTGACGTCGGCTCATTTGATGAAAGGAGGACGCCGCTAGGGGGTGCACAAGGTTCCCCGGCTTGACGTCGCTTCGAGCGAAGAGCGGTGTGGCTTGTCGTCAAGCGCCGGGCAGCGTGCCCCCTACCGATATCCCGAAAAGATCGACCAAGATGGCCATGCCGACGCCACACGCGGTCTGGATGAGGCCGACCATGAAAATGCGATTGGCGCGTTCGTAGATGGGGCGCCGCAAGGAACTCATGTCGAGCAGCATGGACAGCGCTCTCATCTGCAGTGCGATGCCGAGCAGGATCGGCACTACGGCGAACAGATCGTAGAGTTGCCATGGCAAGGGGTTCGCGGCCCAATGAGTGAGGAAGCCGAGGGAAAAGGCAAGCAGGATACCCACGGCAGTGATTGTGCCGTTGCGGAAAATGGTCTCGATCGGTTCTTCCTTCGGATCGTGCTCGTCCAAGCGGCTTCCTTTCGTTGCTCTTTCCGTCGAGACTAAGTTCTCGAGAATACTGTTCATCGCCAATTACTCGAGGCGAGCCGTAGGCAGCCGTTTCAGGGTGCGCTCCCTCTCGCTTCCGGCCGCGCAATGTACCTGCACGGCGAACTTACAGCGGCGAAAAGGTGCTGCGGCCACCATGCGACGCCTCGGACGTGCACGCCCTCTGTTCCTGGCGCAGCCCTTGCGGAGCGTACGCGCAGTGATCCTTCTCGGTAGCGGATGGCGCGGCCTCCGTTGCGGTCAGACGGGAAGCCGTCGCTGTTAAACGAGACTGTCACATATCGAACATGGCGAACCGTGTCGCACATTTCTTTTCGCAGTGACCCTCAAAAAAAGTGATTCCAGCGAGACGAAGGCGCGTCGGCCCGATTTTGGTGTCGGCCGCATCTACGCTTCAGGTTGGCATGTCGCTTGCTGCTCTATTCGGAGAGCTGCAGCGGTCCGACCGGAGTGTTTCACATGTAAACGATAATGAATCTCCTAGCAGAAAACACTATTATAAGTACATGTGGCTTTTACGCTGGCTCACCTCTCGTGTCAAGCGCTTTGGCGTCCACATATTGGAGACAACACGCACAAAATTTAGAGGAAAAGCTTGCTCTTTCGCCTCTATCCTTTTTATTCCTTCATGGAGATCTAGACATGTACATCAAGAGTCCTCTTCTCGGCTTAACTGCTCTGATGACCATTTCCGTCGGTCGAGCAGCTGGCGCCGAGCGGGAACCGGCCGAGTACATCAAGATCTGCGACGTCCTCGGCTCGGGATATTCCTATATTCCCAACACCGAGACCTGCCTGCGCATCGGCGGCTATGTCCGTTACGATATCGGCCTGGGTGACGTCCGATCGTATGACAGCGCAAGAACCTCGGACGTGAGAACTGGCGAGGACCAAGGCACTTGGCGAAACAGCACACGCTTCACGTTCAAAACTTGGACCGGCCAGCAGACCGAGCTCGGCGCGTTGACGACCTATACCGAAACCCAGGTGAATTTTGGCAACAGCGCTAACTCGCATGACAGTCCTCAGAACTATGATTTCAACAGCGGCCTCGCACTGGCTTCTGCCTGGGTCGAGCTGGGAGGCCTGCGAGTTGGCAAGGAGGGGTCGGCCTTCGATACGTTTGCAAGCTACGCTGGCAACGTTCTCGATAGTATGCTCGTTCCGTCGGCCGGCTTCGACACCAACGTGGCTCAGTACCACTTCGACGCCGGCAACGGCATTTCGACTGTGATTTCGCTCGAACAAGGATCGGGCTCAGCCGGTACTATCGACAGCTATATTCCGCACGTTGTCGCCGGCTTGAAATACACGCAAGGCTGGGGCTCGATCATCGGCGTCGCGGCTTATGACAGCAATTACGAAGCTTTTGCCGGCAAGATCCGCGTCGACGTCGCTGTCACAAACCAGCTGTCGCTGTTTGGACTCTTCGGCTACGGTTCCAATGCCAGTCTCAACGAGGACTCAAACGGCGCAATTGCCAATCATGGGCGCGGCTCGTACAAAATCTGGAACGGCCAGTGGGCTTTCTGGGCGGGCGCCACCTACGAGTTTGACGAGAAAACTTCGTTCAACCTTCAGGTCTCGGGTGATCAGCTCAAGGATGCTGGTGTGGCTGCAAACGTCGCCTACATGGTCGTTCCCGGCTTCACGGTCACAGCCGAGGTCGATTACGACCACTACGGCAACTCTGGCCTCGGCCCTGCCGAGCCTACCGCCGTCAAGGGCACGAGCAAGCCGAACAGCGTCGGCGGCATTCTCCGCTTACAAGGCTCATTTTGAAATCTCTCCAGTCGCGAGCATGGCAAAGGCACTTGCCTCGACAACGCACGCATGGAGAGCTTCGTTCGCCATCTTGAAGTCTGCATCGACCGTCCACGGCCCATCGTACCAACTAGAAACTGAAAGTTATGAGCCCTGTGTACTACACCTAGCCCTTGACCTGCCCGATGAACCGGCCAGGGGCCGTCAGTTCAAATTCGGGGCCGTTTAGAGGGCAGTGTGAGGCCGTGTTAGGTAAGCGCCACTGCAATGTCGAGGCCGCGACACGCCTGTCGCTTTGGACGGCTGGAATTGCCCTTCGCGGCGCCATTCATTCTCTCAACATTTACGTGATAATGCACGCTGAGTCCGAGCCGCGTGGCAGCACCCATCCTAGGTGTGAGCTTTCGAGAGGTTGTCCATTCGGACCGGACCGAGGAGACTGGAGTTACCACGCTTCAGCATCCATCGGAGGGTCCGAATGAACATCCACAAGAATGCCCGTCTCACACCGCTGCGT
>NZ_RZQE01000310.1:0-7079 GCF_004022955.1 Mesorhizobium sp. M7A.F.Ca.US.002.01.1.1
AGCGCCTGTCGATCGCCCGCGCCATCATCACCCGCCCCAAGCTGGTCGTTGCCGACGAGCCGGTCTCGGCGCTCGATGTCTCGATCCGCGCCCAGATCCTCGATCTGTTCGCAGAGCTCAACCAGAAGCTCGGCATCGCCTACCTCTTCATCACCCACGACCTGACCGTGGCCCGCGCCATCACGGACGAGGTGCTGGTCATGCATGACGGCAAGATCGTCGAGCGCGGCAAGACGAGCGAAGTGCTCGACCACCCGCAGTCCGAGGCTGCCAAGGCGCTTGTCACCGCCGCCCCTGACTTGCACCGGGCGATCGCGGAGCGGCTGCGGGAGCAAGGCTGATCAGGAGAGAAGGCGGCCCGATCACTCCTGCGTCTTGACCACATCGACCGGATTGATATCGAGCAGGTCGAGCGTGCGGCGCAGCAGGCGGATCTCGCTCTCGGCCAGTTGCGAATCCGCCTTGGCGATCTCCGCCATATGTTTGGCCAATTGCCGGCGCCGCTCGACGTCGAGATCGCGGAACAGTGCAATCGCCTGCGAGCCATTGGTCTCGTAGCCGAACTCGTTGAGATATTCGATGACGCTGTCGATGCTGCTTTCCGGAATGCCGAAGGCATCCTTGCAGATGCGCCGGAAGGCAACCATTTCGCTCTCGCTGACCGACCCGTCGGCCAGGATCATGCGAAACAGCATCAGCAGTTCCGCCGATAGGACCGGATCGTCCGCCACCTTGCGCACGCCGGGGTCGCCGTCGAATATCTGACGTATCTGGTCCAGCAATGCGAATGCCATCAGGAGCCTCTTTCCGGGTTAACTACACAAACACAATCCAGGCGCGATGCGCTGGGATAGAGGTAGCGCGGAATCGATCTTGCGCAAACAGGGCGGCCGTGGTCGAACGCCCGATATTTCAGCCAGCCGGACACCCCCATACATCAGATGATCGACCTTAGCATCCAGACCGTCGCCATGCTCGCTTTCGCCGCTTTTGCCGCGGGCTTTGTCGATTCGATCGCCGGCGGCGGCGGGCTGATCACAGTGCCGGCGCTGCTGCTTGCCGGCTTCACGCCGGTCCAGGCGCTCGCCACCAACAAACTGCAAGGCATGTTCGGCTCGGGCTCGGCGACCATCCACTACGCGTCGAAGGGTCATGTCGACCTGCGCCGGCAATTGCCGTCGGCGCTTCTGGCCCTTGTCGGCAGCGCCATCGGCGCCTTGCTGGCGACGATCGTGCCGGGCGACATACTGCGGGCTGCCCTGCCCATCGTGCTGATCGCCATCGCGCTCTACTTCGCGTTCAAGCCCAACATGAACGATGTCGACCGCGCCGAGCGCCTGTCGCCGTTCCTGTTTGGATTGACCTTGGTGCCCGCCATCGGCTTCTACGATGGCCTGTTCGGACCGGGCGCCGGCTCCTTTTACATGCTGGCCTTCGTGGCACTTGCCGGCTACGGCGTGCTCAAGGCGACGGCGCATACCAAATTGCTCAACTTCGCCTCCAACATCGGCGGCTTCATCGTCTTCGCGGCCTTCGGCGTCGTCTACTGGAAGATCGGCCTGATGATGGGCGTCGCCCAGTTCCTCGGCGCTCGCGTCGGCGCCAGCCTGGCCATGCGCATCGGCGCAAGACTGATCAAGCCGCTGCTGGTGATCGTCTGCCTTGCACTGGCGGTGAAGCTGCTGGCCGACCCGGCCAACCCACTGCGTGTCATGATTGGTGTGTGACTACACGCCCTGATAGAATGAGGCTGTTCGAATCATGTTGGAGGAGCCAGACATGAATCTCAGCGCGCCTACCCAGATTGTTTTCATCATTTCCCTTGTTATCGCCATCATCGGCATTCTCGCCGCGCTTGGCATTCTTGCGTTCATTCCAATCGCATCGGTGTGGATTGTTCTCATCGCCTACATCGTACTCGCCGCCGGTTGCTTGATGCGCGGCGCCTGACCATTTCCCTTGAAGTGGGGACGAGGAGCGCCCGGCCAAAAGCCGGGCGCTTTTGATTCCGGCCCTGGGTCTGTTAGATTTGACTGGCGCGAGGATGGCCGATGCCAGTCAAGATGCAACCCCAGCAAGAGCAGGACCGGTCCGTCGCCGGGCGGTTTGAGATGCGCCGGCGCCTGCCCGATCCTCGACTTCAGGGCATTGTGTCGGACATTTGCGGCTATCGCGAAATGGCGCCCGGCCATATGCGCAACGTCGAATATGCGTCGCTCACCGTACCGCTGGTCATCAGCTTCGCCGAACCCTTCGCCATCGGCCTCGGCAAGGCCCCCGGCGACAATGACCGCTTCGCCAGTTTCGCCGCCGGCCTCTTTGCCGGACCGGTGGTGATCGAATCCTTCGGCGGCGCCTGCTGCGTCCAGGTCAACTTCACGCCGCTTGGCGCACACCGTTTCTTCCGCCTGCCGATGAGCGAACTGACAGACAGCATGGTCGTCCTCGACGACGTGCTTGGCGCTCAGGGCTTGGCGCTGCGTGAACGGCTGGGCAATGCGCCGGATTGGACGACGCGTTTCGACATGGCCGAAGCCTTCGTCACCGCCCGTCTCGAGAATGCCGCCGAGACGCCACTTGAAATCGCCTGGGCCTATGACCGCATCATCACATCCGGCGGCCGGACCCGCATTGCATCGATCGCCGAAAGGCTGGGCTGGAGCCGCAAACATCTCGCCGGCAGTTTTTCCAACGCCATCGGCATGGGCCCCAAGACACTGTCGCGCATCGTCCGCTTCAACCGCGCGCTCGGCCTGTCGAGGCAGCAGGCCGTCGACTGGGCCGATATCGCAGCCGATTGCGGCTATGCCGACCAGGCGCATCTGGTGCGCGAATTCCGCGACCTCGCCGGCGAGACACCAACCGGAATCTCGGCCAGGTAACATTTCTTCAAGACGCCGGAACGGCCTTTACCCACAGTGGGGCATCGACCAACCCCGCTGAAGGAGATCGACATGACCACCACCGAAGCGCCCCGCCTCTACCCCGCCTTGCGCTACAGGAACGCGGCAAAGATGAGCGACTGGCTGGGCGAAGCCTTCGGCTTCGGCGTCCGGGCCCGCTATGGCGAAGGCGACGTCGTGCACCATGCCGAACTGGTTTTCGGCTCTTCGATGATCATGCTGGGCACCGCGCGCGACGACGACTACGGCAAGATGGTCGGCGAACCTGGCTCAGGCGGCGGCAAGCCGATCTACATCGCCGTCGATGATGCCGATGCCGCCTATGCCAAGGCCAGGAAGGCCGGCGCCACGATCATCCAGGAATTGACCAACCGCGACTATGGCAGCCGCGAGTTCATCTGCCGCGACCCGGAAGGCAACGTCTGGTCCTTCGGCACCTACTGGCCGAAGGCAAGCGACAAGGGCTGAGCCAACCGCGAATTACCGCGCCAGTGCAAAGATCGCGTCGCAGTCGAGATGGGTCTCCAGCTCGGCTGCGACCTCGTCCAGCGCCCGCTCGACCTCGGCTCGGTAGTCGATGCCGCCGCCCTTGATGCCGAGGCTTTCGAGGAATCTTCCGCGAAAGCCGTCGGTGCCAAACAGACCGTGCATATAGGTGCCGATCACCTTGCCATCGGCCGACACTGCCCCGTCATCGATGCCATTGATGACTGCAGACGGCCTCAGCGTATCCGGCCCGGTGGTGCGGCCGAGATGGATTTCATAGCCTTCGAGCGGCAGGTCGAACGGCACCGAACGGGCCCTGACGTTGCGCACCGTCTTTTCCGGCTCCATCACCGTTTCGATGTCGAGCAGTCCGAGCCCTTCGGCTTCGGTGACGCTGCCTTCGATGCCGTCGGGATCGCGCACCATACGGCCGAGCATCTGGAAGCCGCCGCAGATACCGACGACATGGCCGCCGCGCTTGCGATGCGCAAGAAGGTCGCGATCCCAACCGTTCTCGCGGAATTTCAAGAGATCGCCGATTGTCGACTTCGAGCCTGGAATGACCACCAGACCGGCATCGGCGGGCAGCGGCTTTCCCGGCGGCACGAACACCACCTCGACCTGCGGCTCAGCCTTGAGCGGGTCGAGATCGTCGAAATTGGCGATGCGGCCAAGCATCGGCACCGCCACCTTCAACGCGCGCGCTTCGCCGGACGCCAGCCGCTCCAGCACCACCGAATCTTCCGAAGGCAAGCGTGCCGCCGCCTTCAGCCACGGAACGACACCGAAACAGCGCCAGCCCGTGAATGTCTCGATCGACTTCAGGCCGTCGTCAAACAGCGAAACGTCGCCGCGGAACTTGTTGATGAGATAGCCGGCGATCATGCGCCGGTCCTCTTCCGGCAGGATCAGATGCGTGCCGGCCACCGAAGCGATGACGCCGCCGCGATCGATGTCGCCGACCAGCACCACGGGCACATCGGCGCGCGTGGCAAAGCCCATATTGGCGATGTCGCGGCTGCGCAGGTTGATCTCGGCCGGCGAGCCGGCGCCCTCGACGATGACCAGATCGGCGCCCTCGCCGACCTTGCCCCAGGACTCCAGCACGGCGTCCATCAGCCGGCCCTTCATCGCCTGGTAGTCGCGCGCCCGCGCTTCCCCGAACATTTTGCCCTGCACGATGACCTGCGCGCCGACATCGGTCTGCGGCTTCAGCAGCACCGGGTTCATGTGGACCGATGGTGCGACACCGCAAGCGATCGCCTGCAGCCATTGCGCGCGGCCGATCTCACCGCCGCCGGCATTGTTGTCACCTGGAATTTCGGCGACGGCGGCATTGTTCGACATGTTCTGCGGCTTGAACGGCCGCACCTTCAGCCCACGCTTTTTTGCCGCGCGGCAGAGGCCGGCGACCAGCACCGTCTTGCCCACGTCGGAACCCGTGCCTTGCAGCATGATCGCTTTGGCCATCAGTCCCTGCCCTGCGCCACGGTTCCGGTGATATCGGATTTCTGCGCCAACGGCCCGCCGCGCCAGATGTACAGCGCCAGCAACGGGTCTTTGCCCGTGCGCATGGCGTGATTGACGTTGGAAGCGTGATGAACGACCTCGCCGGCCGTACGCATGCAAAAGCCGCTCTCGCCCATGCGCCATTCGGTGCCGCCGGTCAGCGGAATGTAGATTTCCTCGGCGACGTGATGGTGGTCGGGATAGACGATATCTGGTCCAAGAATCAGCAGGCCGGCGGCGGCCGCGTCATTGGCAAAGTGGCCACGTGTGCCGAACACTTCCAGCCAGCCGTAATTCTCGATGAACTCTTTCCCGAAATCCGCCTCGCCATAAGTCTGCCCCCAGCGGAAATCATTCCGACGTCCGGCAAGCAGTTGCACCAGCGGCTTGGCATCCGGAGGCGCCAGTTCGGCGGCGCGATCGAGATGGCGCAGGCAGGCAAGCGGACGCGGCTCTAGCGTGCGGGCCGGCATGTCCCAGCCGATCCGGGCCACGGCATCGCGCATCAGGACATGATCCACGGTCGCAAGGTATGCGTGGAACCGGCCCAGCAGTTCATCGAATTTTGTCGTCACATCTTGCTCCGGACATGCATTGATGCACAGCCGCTCCGCAGGGGATCGGGTTGCGCGGCGGCATCATTGGTCTAGATTGGTGCGCGCGCAAAGCCAAAAACAACAGGCCAGCGAGCTAGCTGGCCAGCACACAGGGAGCACGCCATGGACGCCGCGGTCGATGCGAGCACCAGCCAATTCGAACTCAACGAGGAGCAGCGCGCCATCCAGGAGATGGCGCAGGCCTTCGCCGCCGACCGTGTCGCACCGAATGCGCTCGATTGGGACCGCAACAAGCATTTCCCGGCCGACGTGATCCGCGAGACCGGCCCGCTCGGGCTCGGCGGCATCTATATCAGGGACGATGTCGGTGGCTCGGCACTTGGCCGGCTCGACGCCGTGCTGATCTTTGAGGCGCTGTCGCACGCCGATCCGGCCTTTTCGTCCTTCATCTCGATCCACAACATGGTGGCCTCGATGATCGACCGTTTCGGCAATGACGAACAGCGCCAGCGCTTCCTGCCCAAGCTCACTTCGATGGAATGGCTGGCCAGCTACTGCCTGACCGAGCCAGGCTCCGGCTCCGACGCCGCGGCGCTCAAGACCCGTGCGGTGAAGAGCGGCGGCGACTATGTGCTCAACGGCACCAAACAGTTCATCTCCGGCGCCGGCGACAGCGATGTCTATGCCGTCATGGTGCGCACCGGCGCGGACGGGCCGAAAGGCATTTCCACCATCGTCGTGCCCAGAGATGCGCCGGGCCTCTCCTTTGGGGCAAACGAGTACAAGATGGGATGGCACATGCAGTCGACCCGCCAGGTCATCTTCGAGGATTGCAAGGTGCCGGCGGAGAACCTTCTGTCCGACGAAGGCGCTGGCTTCGGCATCGCCATGGCCGGGCTCGACGGCGGCCGGCTGAACATCGCCGCCTGTTCGCTGGGCGGCGCGCAGTCGGCGTTCGACAAGGCGCTGTCCTACACCGCCGAGCGCAAGGCTTTCGGCTCGAAGATCAATCAATTCCAGGCGCTGCAATTCAGGCTGGCCGACATGGAGACCGAGCTGCAGGCGGCGCGTATCTTCCTTTATGCCGCCGCCTCGAAGCTCGACCGCAAGGCGCCGGATGCCGGCAAATGGTCGGCGATGGCCAAGCGCTTCGTCACCGACACCGGCTTTAATGTCGCCAATGACGCACTGCAGCTGCTCGGCGGCTACGGCTACCTGCACGACTACGGCATCGAGAAACTGGTGCGGGACCTGCGCGTGCACCAGATCCTCGAAGGCACCAACGAGATCATGCGCGTCATCATCGCTCGCGCGCTGATTGGCCGTTGAAGCCAGCAACTCTGGGAGACAGACAATGACGACGATCGCCTTCATCGGCCTCGGCAATATGGGCAATCCAATGGCCGCCAATCTGGTCAAGGCCGGGCATGCGGTGAACGGTTTCGACCTCGTTCCGGAAAACCTCACCGTCGCCAAGGAACATGGCGTGACGATTATGGCGAATGCCTTGGCCGCGGTGAAGGATGCCGACGTGGTGATCACCATGCTGCCTGCAGGCAAGCATGTCCTCTCCGTCTACGAAGACATCGCGCCCAAGGCCAGGCAAGGCGCACTCTTTATCGAT
>NZ_RZQE01000311.1:0-7077 GCF_004022955.1 Mesorhizobium sp. M7A.F.Ca.US.002.01.1.1
GTGGAGGCGCCGCCGAACGCCCGGAGGAAGCTGCGCCGGCTCAGTCCCGTCGATCGCTCCTCCTGCATTGCAACCTCCATCTGTCAGGGGCATCCGGCCCGCTTGCATTTCCTATGCGCTTCGCCGCGTCTCCATGGCAAAGGCTTCAGTTTCGATGTCGATAAAGGTTCGACCGGCCACGCCGACCGATCGGTAGAATTTCGCCGTTTTTGCGCTTTCCAGATCGCCAAAGAAACGTCCGGCCCATGGCGCGAGGTGCCGTTCGAAGAAAGCCTGCTCTTCGCCGGCCGCCACCTCGAAATGATTGCTGGCAAAGCCGCTCATGATCTCGCAGAGCGTTCCGAGATGATCCTCCGGGTCGCAGTGGCCGGCGGCTCGCTCCATGCCGAGGCGCATCATGTCCTGGCGCAGGCGGGCGAGTGGCCGTTCGTTGAGAAAGCCCGTGAGATAGTAGGAAGCGTAGGGAAGAAGCTCTCCGCGTCCCACGCCGATGAAAAGTTCGAAATATTCGCGATTGATATCATCCGCGCAGGTGCAGGCCGCTGCCCGGCCCAAGGCAGCGTGAGCGCGACCGAGCGGCGTGTCGCTGCTGTCTTGCAGGCGGGCAAGCCGGGTCAGGAAGCCGCTATCGGGTGGCTTGAGCAATAGCAACGCGAAGAGGGCATATTCGTCGGCGCGGGCTTGATCGATATCGTCAAGATCAGCGCCATCGAAATCGATGATTGAAGCATCCGCTCCATCCGACGATCCATACGCCTGGTCCAGGGGCAAGTCCGGGTTCATCGTGTGACCTTGACCGTGCTTCCGAGATTAGGTCAGCGATTGTAGCCCCACCCCGAACGATTGCAACAGCAGTCTGACGAATTCGTGCGGCTGGTCTAGTAGCAAGTCGGTGTTGGTCGTGTGACCTTGATCGTGGGCCCCTGATTGGGTGAGCTATCGTGGCTCTGCGCTACGGGTGCAGCAGGTCCCGGCGTCAGCGCGGGATCGCTCTGCCGTGGCGCGGCCGGGAGAGGACCTCGGTACTTCGCGAGGGCGGAGAGACAGGGCCCGCGTCCGCCGCCTCTATCTCACCTGCTCCGTCAACTGGCGACCTCACCTCGGTAGGCTCGACGGTCTGGGCTTCTGGCGCATCGGTATCAGCTTCGCCAACTGGCGGCGTATTCTCCGGCCATTGGGCGTGCGCTTCGCCGGGCGCCCGGGCGGGCCAAGGCCGGGGAATTGCGGCTGTTTCCCGCTCATTCGCTTCGATGGGTAAAGCCATCTTTGATAGAAAGCTGACGACTGCTTCCTTCGCGTCGAGCGGGCCGAACCCTGCCATCGAACCCGCCTGGTTGAAGTCCCAGGCGTATTCAGAGGGACCGACATAATCGCGAATTGCCGGATCGAGAGACCACATCCTGCGCGTCGCGGCGCTCCTCAGCGCCGCAGGGACGCCTTTTCTCAAGAAGGCCGTAATGTCGCTTTCAGGCGTCAGGTCCTCGACGCGGGGGAGGGGCTCGGCGGGTCCGTCTGGTTCGTCTTGCGTCGATCCCGCATCCTGAGCCGTGGCTCGGCGGGCAGCGCCGGCATCCACCGCCGCAGCGTCAGGTACCAGCTTCTCGTCGTCCGTTGCTTGAAATCCGGCCGAGCGCACAGACAGCTTCCGGCGCGACCAGCGGGCGAAGATGTTATCATTGCCGCCGCTCATTCCTTGTCTCCAGTTCCGGAAGGCCAATTGCGCCCCGCATCAAGGTTTGCCCGATCGCGCTTGCGCTTGACGAACGGCCGCTCGACATGGTGGGCTTCGACGAAGGCGGCAAGCTGCTGCTGGATCTCGGCCGGCATCGGCACCGCCTCGATGATGTCGGTGCCGGACTCCGTCAGCGACTCGGCGTCCGACGGATCGGCGGTTACCAATTGCAGCAGGACCCCGGGAGGCGCCTTCGTGTGCCGGAGCGATACCCACAGGCTCGGCTGCTGAGAACGTAAGTTCTCCCGGTACATCGTCGTGTCCGCTCCGAAGAACTCGATGTCCGCCGCTCCCGCATAATAGCGGGTTACTGTTGCGGTTTCATCGAGCGCCGTCCAAGCTGCGGCTACCGGAACGCCGACGAGCACCGCAACGGGCATCCAGGCATGATCGACCCACGGGTTCTGCAGAGTCCGTCGCTCGACGACGACACCGACTTGAGTTGTTTCCCGAACCAATTCGGAATCCTGACTGTCCACAATGCCTAACTTGCGGGTGTGGCGGCTCGAAGCGGCAGGCCGGCGATTAGGTTCTGCGGCTTCATGCGAACCATGCGGTCGGATGTCATCGCCATGATCAACCAGATCGGCCGCGCACCCACTTCCGGCCTAACTTCGTCGAATTCGGAGAAGTCGAGCCGAAACAAAGCTATAATGCGCTTTGCCGCCTCAGGGTCAAGGTCCTCGCCTGTCCACAGCGCATTGCCGATACGCGTCGCCTCCGCGTCCAGACCGACGAACCATGCCCAATCGTCGTCCTCGGTCCGCTCGACCGGCTCAACCCTCACCTCAATGGCCAGCAGATGGCGTATCCAGGCCTCGATCGCGGCGGCAAGGCCGCGCCGCGCCGGACTGTCGACGTCGCCGAGGCCAAGCACCATGTCAAAGGCATCGCTCCTGCCGAAATAGCTGCAGGCATTCTTCTCCTCGAGAACCTGCAGCTCGGTGACGGCAGGCCCTCCGAGCATGTTCAGGAGAGGCGAGGCGTGACGGTTCTGCTCGTGGACTTCAATGGTTTCCGCATCTGCAAGCAGCAGCGCACCTTCATGGAGGGTCACTCGCTGGGCACGGTAAAACAGCTCGGCCGCACGCAGCACGAAGGGATCGTCGTCGCCGTCAAGCGCATTGCGCAGCACCAGCTGCGCAAGCTGGTTCATGAACAGGGGCGGAATGTCGGCAGCCGAGCCGCGCGCGAGTTCGAGATAGCAGGCTTCGAGGGACGGCGCTGCCAAAAGGCGATTGCGAAAGGCAATCATGAACTCCCAGTTTTCCCGAGCATCCGGGTCGTCGATCGCGGCGATCTCCTCGTTCCCGACCGGCCGGCGCGGATCGTGCATCAGCAACTCGTGATGCAGCCGCAACTCCGCCGCGCACGCATCTTCCGGCGGCAGAAGCTCAGGGCGAGCCAAATAAGCTTTGAGGAACGGATCAGTCACCATCAACCGGCCTGCCTTGTCGCGATCGAGCAGATGGTGGCCCGAAGAAATCCAGAAATCTATCATTTGTGCCTACCCGCCAGCACCACGATGTCGACTTCTTCCATCGCACCCTCTTCTCCCTCGACCTCGATGATGCGGAATGCGGCCGCCGGATCAAGGCGGCTCACCTTCCGGTGTAGGGTGCGGAACGATTCACGGATGCCCGCCTCCTCGCCAGCGCGGTGCAGCGCAACAAGGGTGTTCGGCGGATGACTGCACAAGGACTGCGCGAAGGCGATTTCCTCCTCGGCGGCCGCGCGCGCGACCGCCATCCCGGGCGCTCCGCAACGGGCGACAAGCTGCTCGGCCAGTCTTTCGGTCGCAGCCGCGACTTCTTCCGCGGTGGCCTCCGTCACGATGACGAGGGTGGACCAGCCGAAGCTCTTAACCCCCATGAAGCCGGCGCGGAAGGCTTGTCGTTCCTTGCCGGAGAGGCTTTCGACATCGGCGGCGAAGAACCGGAAAGTCCCCGTGACGGCCCACTCGCCGGGTTCCGCGGCGTGGGAATAGACGAAGCCATCCGACGGATCTAGGCGGATCGTGCGCAGTAGCTTTAGAGCCATGGCACACCCGTAGCGGGATCGAGCCACGAAGGTGAGCCAAGAGCTTCCACCAAACTCCGCCTTTCGGAGGCTCCCGGGCAAGGCTTCCCCGGAAGCAGCAGGTCGCCATTGTCAGCGATCCGAACGTCCTGGCCTCGGTGTGAGGAGCGGTGCAGCCATTGGCTGGCGAGCGATGCGAAGCCGGTTTCGCCCCATTCGTGGAACGCGTTCATCAGGTGACGGGAGAAGCTGGCGATGATCTCACCAGGATCGGGGGCTTCGAAGCCCAATTCGTCAAGCGCGCCGAGTAGCGGCCGCTCGCCAGGTTCGTAAGCGCGCACGGCCGCGATGCGGATCATGGCAGAAAAGACGAGCCAGGCCGGCGTCTCCTCGTCGCGAGCTCCCTCAGGCCAGCCCAGGCGTCCGCCGCCAACGAGAGCGCCGTCGATGCGGATCGCGTCCGGCCAGTCGAAGGTGACCGGCATTTCAGGCGGTGCACGCGCTGCAAGCGCGTCGGCCAGAGCGTTCATTCCGGCATAGATGGCAAGGCGGGCCTGCGCCAACGATTGTTCAGGCTCCAGGACGACCGCGAACTCGGCCAGATCATAGCGCCGTACCCAGACCAGCGTCCCTGCACCCTGCTCGCCGGCAATGGCGCGGGCGTGCTCGAAGGCATCGCCGGCTTCTCTCAAGACAGTGAGGCTGTAGAGCGGGGGCAGATCGAGGGCGCGGTCGGTGACCGAAGCACGCTGGGGCATGATGCCGATCCATTTTTGATGACGGCGGCCTAATTCTCCAATAATGTATATACTGTCTCTACAGTAAAGGCGCTACCGCAGCGGGCGGTGTCGCGTAGCCGGGAGGCGCAATGAGCCTGGACAAACCGCGCACGGTCTTCATCTGCTCCTGCGAGCGCAGCATGCCTGGTTTTGGCGACAGCGTGCGCCGCGGATGCAAAGACGCTCAGGTGCAATCGGGCGATCAGCTGTGCGGCGCCGAAATCGAGCGTATCCGCAACAGATTGAGCGAGGGGGGAGCCATCACCATAGCCTGCACACAGCAGGCGCCGCTTTTCCGCGAAGTCGCTGAGGAAATCGGCTTTGCGGGTGACCTCGATTTCGTGAACATCCGCGAGGCGGCAGGCTGGTCGGCAGAGGCCGCATCCGCCGGGCCGAAGGCGGCGGCACTCGTCGCGATGGTGGCCGAACCGACCTCGCCGCCCGCCCTCGTCACGCTTCGAAGCAATGGCGTGGTGCTGGTTTATGGCCGCGACCAGGCGGCAATGGAGGTCGCCTGCCAGCTTGCCGGGGATCTGGACGTGACCGTCCTGCTGACGCGACCCGCGGAGGTTACACCCAACCGCGTGTGGGATTTCCCCGTCGTGCGGGGCAGGATCCGCAATGCACAAGGCCATCTGGGTGCCTTCGAGCTGATCGTTGATGATTTCGCCTTGCCAGTTCCCTCTTCGCGCGACCGCCTGCGCTTCGGTGCGGCTCGTGACGGCGCAATCTCTAAAGCAGACATCGTGATCGACCTCTCCGGCGGCGTTCCGCTATTTCCGGCTCACGACCTGCGCGCGGGCTACCTCAAAGCGGATTCCGCCGACCGGGCCGCGGTAACGGCCGTGATCGCCAAGGCTGCTGGCCTCGTCGGCGAATTTGACAAGCCGCGCTACATCGATTTTTCCGCCGATCTGTGCGCTCATTCACGCTCCCGCATCATCGGTTGCACGCGTTGCCTGGATCTGTGCCCTACCGGTGCGATTGCCTCGGCCGGCGACCACGTGATCGTCGACGCAGAAATCTGCGCCGGTTGCGGCAATTGCGCGGCCGCCTGTCCGACCGGTGCAGCCGCATATGCCGTTCCGGATGCGCAAACCCTGCTTCGGCGGCTGCGTTCGCTCCTGGTCACATATCGAGAGGCGGGTGGCAGGGATCCGGTCGTTCTGTTCCATGACGGCTATCACGGCGAGCCGCTGATTGACGCGCTCGCGCGGTTCGGCCCAGGCCTGCCTGCGAATGTACTGCCAGTCGCCGTGAACGAGATAACGCAATTGGGAATAGAGGCGTGGATAGCGCCGGTGGCATGGGGCGCGGCGGCGGTGATGGCGCTCGCCTCCGCGAAGCCCAAGCACGAGCTCACCGGCTTGGCCCGCAACGTCACCATCGCCAATCTCCTCGCGCGATCGCTCGGCTACGGGTCAGAACTCTGCGGCCTGATCGAAACCGACGATCCGGACATGCTGAGGTTGGCGCTCGACCGTGTGCAACCGGGCTCCAGCACGCCGACGCCAGCGACCTTCCTGCCCCTGGGGGACAAGCGCAGCCTGTTGCGAAACAGCATGATCGAACTGCATCGCGCCGCGCCGACGCCAGTCGAGCGCGTAGTGCTCCCAGCGGCAGCGCCGTTCGGCGGGCTCGATATCAATGTCGAGGGCTGCACGCTCTGCCTCTCCTGCGTGTCGGCGTGCCCAACGGCTGCGCTCTCCGACAGCGAGCAACAGCCTGCATTGTACTTTTCCGAAAGTGCCTGCGTCCAATGCGGGCTCTGCGCTGCGACTTGTCCGGAGAAGGTGATCCGTCTCGCCCCGCGGATTGATTTCCCGGCATGGAGCGCGCCACGTCGGGTCGTCAAGGAAGAACAGCCCTACGAGTGTATCCGCTGCGGCAACCCGTTCGGGACCCGCAGTACGATTGAGCGGATCGTCGCCAAGCTGGAAGGCAGGCACTGGATGTTCTCGGGCGAAAACGCGCGGCGGCTGGAACTGGTGCGGATGTGCGACAATTGCCGCGTCGATGCCGCCATGAGCGAAGACCTCGATCCCTATGCCGGTCCTGGCCGGCCGGCCCCGCGAACGACAGAGGATTATCTCCGGGACCGGAACTCGGAAACCAAACGGGTCTAAACTCAGTTGCTGCGGGTCTCGGCCTGTAGGAATCGTATCAGCGCCGCCCGATGCTCGGGGTCGCGAATGGTCTGCTCGGGCATCTTGGTGCCCGGCGTGTATCTGCTCGGGCCAAGCTCGAACAGCTTCGATACCGTTTCGGGCGTCCAGACGATGTCCATCTCCCTGAAAGCGGGCGAGTATCGGTAGCCAGGCACGGATGCGATCCTGCGGCCGAAGATGCCGTGAAGCGTGGGACCGGCGCGATCGCCCTCGTGGGGATCGAGCGTGTGGCATGCGACGCAGGCGCGGAACACCTCCGCGTCCGGATTGCCGGCATATTCGGCCATCGGATCGGCCGAACCCTCGATCTTGGTTCCGAGCCGTTGCCCGGCCTCGACATTCCATTCTCCCACCATTTGATCCCCGCCGCCGCTCAAAA
>NZ_RZQE01000312.1:0-7070 GCF_004022955.1 Mesorhizobium sp. M7A.F.Ca.US.002.01.1.1
ACCTTCGCTTCCACATCGACGGCGAGGAACTGACGTTGGAGCCGGCGCTGAACCGTCTGCAGGACGCCGACGGCGAGGTGCGCCGCCGGGCGTCCGAGGCGCTGGCCACGACCTTCCGCAAGAACTTGCGCACCTTCACGCTGATCACCAACACGCTGGCCAAGGACAAGGAGATATCCGACCGCTGGCGTGGCTTCGAGGACATCGCCGATTCACGCCATCTGGCCAACCGCGTCGAGCGCAGTGTGGTGGACGCCTTGGCCTCCGCCGTTCGCGATGCCTATCCGCGCCTCTCGCACCGCTACTACGCGATGAAGGCACGCTGGCTGGGCATGGAGGTGATGAACCATTGGGACCGCAACGCGCCGTTGCCGGATACGCCCCAGGCGATCATCGGCTGGGACGAGGCCAGGAACACCGTGCTGTCCGCCTATCAGCGCTTTTCGCCCGACATGGCCGAGATCGCGCGAACCTTCTTCGACCGCAACTGGATCGACGCGCCGGTGCGGCCCGGCAAGTCGCCTGGCGCCTTCGCGCATCCGACCGTACCGTCGGCGCATCCCTATGTCCTGCTCAACTACATGGGCAAGCCGCGCGATGTGATGACGCTGGCGCACGAGCTTGGCCATGGCGTGCATCAGGTGCTGGCCGGCGGCCAGGGTGCGCTGATGGCCTCGACGCCGCTGACGCTGGCCGAGACGGCATCGGTCTTCGGCGAGATGCTGACCTTCCGCTCGCTGCTCGACCAGACCACCGACCGGCGCGAGCGCAAGGCCATGCTCGCCCAGAAGGTCGAGGACATGATCAACACGGTCGTGCGCCAGATCGCCTTCTATGAATTCGAGCGAAAGGTGCATGCCGAACGCAAGAACGGCGAACTGACCTCCGACAGGCTGGGTCAGTTCTGGCTCGAAGTGCAGGCCGAAAGTCTGGGTCCCGCCATCAAGCTGCGCGAAGGCTATGAGGTGTTCTGGACCTACATCCCGCACTTCATCCATTCGCCCTTTTATGTCTATGCCTATGCTTTCGGCGACTGCCTGGTGAACTCGCTTTACGCGGTCTACCAGAACGCCGAGCGCGGCTTTCAGGACAAGTATTTCGAAATGCTGCGCGCCGGCGGCACCAAACATCATTCCGAGCTTCTGGCGCCATTCGGGCTCGACGCCACCGATCCCGCTTTCTGGCAGATCGGACTTGGCGTCATCAGTGGCCTGATCGACGAGCTGGAAGCGCTCGACACTTGAAATGCGCGCCCAGGCGTCGCTCTAACAGTTTAGCCGGAATGCATGTTGGGACAGCTCTACTATCACCCTAAATATCTGTTCTTGAAGTACTCTCCACCGAAGTTTTCCGATAGCTTTCCACAAGCTCTATGATAGCCTTCGCTCCAAGCTCAGCCGGAGCGCATGCGGATCGGCGAGGAGAAATCTCAGCCGGCCGTGGCGCTCAGGCGAACGCGACAACGGCCGTTGGCCATGGGCAAGCAAAGCCGATCGCCGACAGCTCGAACCGAAGCCGGCTGTTCTGCTTACCGCGGAACCACCAAGAGTAGTCCTTCGCCGAAGATCATGACCCACGGCAGACGGATCTGACTGGAGAGAGACAATGGGCACTTTTTTCTACGTGGTCCTGGCGTTCCTGATAGGCGTATTGGTCGGCTGGTTCCTTTGGGGGCGCCTGCGCGGTGAACTCGACAGCTTGCGCGGCGATCTCGACCGTACACGCAGCGAACGCGACAGGCTGCGCACCGACAGCGACCGCCTGACCGGCGAACTCGATGCATGCGGCAAGACCCGCGCCGACCTTGAGCGCCGGCTGCGCGAAGCGTCGGCCGCACCTGCCGCCGGAAGCAGCGCGGCAAAACCGGCAAGCCAGGCGCCGGCGGCCCTGATGTCGACCCCCGCGACGGCCAAATCCGCCACCACAAAGCCCGCGACGGCCAAACCGGCCGCTGCGAAAGCGGTCTCTGCCAAGGCGGTCCCTGCCAAGCCGGCGGCGAAACCCGCCGCCACCAAAACCTCGGCTCCAGCCAAATCCGCAACGAGCAAGCCTGCAACAGTCAAGCCTGCAACAGCCAAGCCTGCAACAGCCAAGCCAGCATCCGGAAAGCCCGACAATCTGCGTCGGCTGATCGGTATCGGTCCGGTCAATGAGAAACTGCTCAAGGCACAAGGCGTCACCAGCTTCGCCCAGATCGCGTCCTGGACAGCGGCCGATATCAAACGGATCGAAGACGTCATGAATTTCGATGGCCGCATCGCGCGCGAACGCTGGATCGAGCAGGCCAAGCTGCTCGCCGCCGGCAACGAGAAGGAATTCGCCAAGCAGTTTCCAACAGCCGGAACCTCCAGCAACAGCTGATCGCCAGGCACGACCTGAAGATTGCAAGCGGCGGCGCCATATCGGCGTCGCCGTTTGCTCTTGGTTCCTGAGTTGGCCCAAAGGTCGGCTTTAAGAGGCAGCGTGCCGTTCCCTCGATTGCGCGCGGGCGGCACCCCATATAGAGCGGTTGATGGCTTCATTGACCGCAGCATTCGGTGCCCATGTCCCTGCCCGCCGCAATTTTTCGCAATGACAAAAGCGCGCGCCAGCTCGTTTTCGACCGGCCGGCCAATATCATCGTGGCGCACGACGCAGGCGATTTCGGGCCGGCTCTGGAAGCAGCACAAGCCGCGCATGATGCAGGCAAATGGCTTGCCGGCTATTTCTCGTATGAGGCGGGCTACTTGCTCGAACCCAAGCTCGTTCCCCTGCTGCCGAATGGACGCCGCGCTCCACTCGTGTGCCTTGGGGTTTTCGATGCCCCGGTCGAACAGGCGGTGCCGCCGCGCAATACGGCGGCGACCAATGGCCCGATCTTCGACGCCCGTGCGACGTGGTCGCCCGAGGATTATGAAAAACGCTTCTCGCGGCTGCACCAGCACATCCGGCAAGGTGATTGCTACCAGGGCAATCTGACCTTTCCCGTGCATGCGCAATGGTCAGGCGAGCCGCTGGCCGCCTTCGATGCGTTGACTGAACGTCAGCCGGTGAAATATGGCGCGCTGATCGCGCTCGGTGAACCCATCGTGCTGTCGCGCTCGCCTGAACTGTTCTTCGAGATCGACGCCGAGGGCATGATCGAGACGCATCCGATGAAGGGAACGGCGCCGCGCGGCGCCACCAAAGCCGAGGACGAACGGCAGAAGATCTTCCTGCGCAATGACGAGAAAAACCAGGCCGAAAACCGGATGATCGTCGATCTCCTGCGCAACGATATCTCGCTGATCAGCGAGGTGGGCACGCTGGACGTGCCGGCGCTGTTCCGCATCGAGACTTACCCGACCGTGCATCAGATGGTGAGCGACGTCAGGGCCAAATTGCTGCCGGGTCTCTCTATCCGCCAGATCTTTGCGGCGCTGTTTCCTTGCGGTTCGATCACCGGCGCGCCTAAGATCCGGGCCATGGAGATCCTGCGCGACCTGGAAGGCACGCCCCGCGATGCCTATTGCGGCGCCATAGGCTGGATCGCGCCCGGCGGCCCGATGCGCTTTTCCGTGGCGATCCGCACCATCTCGCTCTTTTCGGGCGGCGAGGCCGTCTACAATGTCGGAGGCGGCGTCGTCTTCGATTCGACGGCGCAGGAGGAGTATCAGGAGTGTCTGCTGAAAGCGCGCTTCGCGACGGGAACACCGCCGACTTTCAGTTGATCGAGACCATGCGCTGGGAACCCGGCTCGGGCTTCCTGCGCTTCGATCGTCATCTTGCGCGCCTCTATGGCTCGGCGGCGGAACTCGGCTTCCGCTGTGATCCAGGCACGGTCGGCGAGGCGCTGAGCAGCGCGGTCGGCGGTTCCGGCGTTGCCATGCGCACGCGCCTCGTCCTGTCGCACGATGGCGAGGTGACGGCCTCTGCGCAGCCTTATGAACCGCTCGCCGCCGACAAGGTCTGGATGCTGCGGCTGGCGCGGACGAGGCTCGATTCGAACGACACGCTGCTGCGCCACAAGACCAGCCGGCGACAGCTTTACACGCGTGCTCGTGCCGAACACCTCATCACGCAGGCCGACGAGGTGCTTATGGCCAACGAGCGTGGCGAGATCTGTGAAGGCACGATCACCAATGTCTTTGCCGATCTCGGCGACGGCGTGCTGGCGACGCCCCGGCTCGATTGCGGCCTGCTGCCTGGCGTATTGCGCGCGCAGCTTCTGGATGAAGGCCGCGCCCGCGAAGCGATCTACAGCTTGGACGATCTGAAATCCGCCAAGTCCCTGTTCGTCGGCAATTCGCTGCGCGGACTGATCCCGGCAAGACTGACCTGAGACATGACGTCCCCAAAACATACGCTGCCCACCCACACGCCCTATGACGGCTCGTCGAAACTGTTCAGCATCGGGCTGAAGCCGCTCGACCCGGCGGCCTGGATCGAGGTCGACGGCCATCTGCTGCCGTATCTCGCCGAAAAGCACCGGCTCTATGCCGAAATCCCAGAGCGCGTTTTCGTCGAGGAGGACGGCACGCGCGACGCCCAGCAGGAAGTGCTCGACTTGCTCGCTGCGCATCTCCCGGAGAGGTTCCCCGAAACCCATCGGCTCGGCGGATCAGGCGTCGAGGTGGCGGGCGCGGCGAGCCGTCTGCCTGCTTCCCTCGCCGATGCGCCGCTGGCCAAAGCCTCACTGCTCGTCCAGGAAGACCTGATCCTGATGCGCAGCAGTGACAGCGGCTGGCGGCTGGTCGCCGGCTCGCTCTGCTTTCCCTCCTCCTGGTCGCTCCTGGAAAAGTTCGGCAAGCCGCTGCAGGACATCCACGCGCCGGTGCCGGGTTTCGGCCCGGGCACGCGTCCGGCGGAACTCATCAACCGGATGTTCGATGGCCTCCAGGGGCAGGCCGTCGAGCGCTACAACTGGTCGATCCAGTCCGACAACGCGCTCTACCATCCGCTCTCCGACCTGCAGCGCATCGACCGCGCCACCAACCGGCCGTCGCGCTTTCCCGATGGCGACATCGACGCCCATGCCTTCATTCGCGTCGAGCGGCAAACCCTGCGCAAACTGCCTGTTTCACGCGATATCCTGTTCACCATCCGCATCCATCTCGACCCGCTCGCCGTGCTGGCCAGGCACCCTGATCGGGCGAAGCTCGCGGTGTCTTTCGCCGCCCAGCTCGAAGCACTCGATCTCGCCCAGCTCGACTACAAGGGCCTGACATCGGACCGTGATCGGCTGATGACGGTCCTTAACCACATGGCCAATGACGACTGATCGCTGGTTGGCGCTTTTCGCTGGTTTGTGACAATGATCTGTGATGTAGCGCATGGCCGCCGGGCAAAGATGCCCGGTTTTGTGTGTGCGTTTTCCCAGTTTCCTGGGCTTTGAAGGAGTGCTCGATAAAATGGCGAATGAAAACTGGCCCGTTTACGGTGAGATCAGCGGCCCTGTCGTGATGATCGGCTTCGGCTCGATCGGCCGGGGAACGCTGCCGCTGATCGAACGCCATTTCAAGTTCGACAAGTCGCGCATGACGGTTATCGATCCGCGCGACACCGACCGCAAGCTGCTCGACGAGCGCGGCATCACCTTCGTCCAGGAAGCGGTGACCGAGAAGAACTACAAGAAGCTCCTGACCCCGCTTCTGACCAATGGCGGCGGCCAGGGCTTTTGCATCAACCTGTCGGTCGATACCGGCTCGGTGGACCTGATGCGGCTCTGCCGCAAGCTCGGCGTGCTCTACATCGACACCGTCGTCGAGCCGTGGCTCGGCTTCTATTTCGACGCCAAGGCCGACAACGCCAGCCGCACCAATTACGCGCTGCGCGAGTCGCTGCTCAAGGAAAAGCACGACAAGCCCGGCGGCGCCACAGCGGTCTCCACCTGCGGCGCCAATCCAGGCATGGTCTCGTGGTTCGTCAAGCAGGCGTTGGTCAATCTCGCCACCGATCTTGGCCTGGAGTTCTCGGAGCCCGCGCAGGACGACCGCGAGGGCTGGGCCAAGCTGATGAAGAAGGCCGGCGTCAAGGGCATCCACATCGCCGAACGCGACACCCAGCGCACCAAGAAGCCGAAACCGATGGATGTGTTCTGGAACACATGGTCGGTCGAAGGCTTCATCTCCGAGGGCCTGCAGCCCGCGGAACTTGGCTGGGGCACACACGAGACATGGATGCCGAAGAACGCCAAGAAGCACAAGCACGGCTCGAAGGCAGCCATCTACCTGGAGCAGCCGGGCGCCAACACGCGCGTGCGCTCGTGGTGCCCGACGCCCGGCGCGCAATACGGCCTGCTGGTGACCCATAACGAGGCGATCTCTATCGCCGATTTCTTCACCGTGCGTTCGAAGAAGGGCAAGGTGCATTACCGCCCGACCTGCCACTATGCCTATCATCCCTGCAACGACGCGATGCTGTCGCTTGACGAGATGTTCGGCGCCGCCGGCAAGCCTCAGCCGGTGCATCATGTGCTCGACGAGAACGAGTTGATCGACGGCGTCGACGAACTCGGCGTGCTGCTCTACGGCCACGACAAGAATGCCTACTGGTACGGCTCGCAGCTGTCGCTCGCCGAGGCGCGCAAGCTGGCCCCCTACCAGAACGCCACCGGCATGCAGGTCACCTCGGCGGTGCTCTCGGGCATGGTCTGGGCGCTGGAGAATCCCGAGGCCGGCATCGTCGAAGCCGACGAGATGGACTACAGGCGGTGCCTGGAAGTGCAGTCCCAGTATCTCGGACCGGTCAAGGGCTACTACACCGACTGGACGCCGCTCGATAACCGTCCCGGCCTGTTCCCGGAAGACCTCGACCGGAACGACCCGTGGCAGTTCCGCAACATCCTTGTGCGATAGCAGCACCGCCCACCTGCCTCACTGCCTTGCAATCGCCCGGAAATCGGGCGATTGAAGGGATGCGGACCATAGCGATACGTATTCATCTGGACGCACGTCGCTCTGGAAACTTGGATGCACGCCTCGTGCTTGTCGAAAATCGATTTCCGATTTTTGGGCCGATGCGAGAGGAGAGGATTTTCACATGATCATTGCGCGCAAAATTCTTTCGATGAGCGTGGCGGGTGCCCTTGCGGCGGTGCTCGCCGCCTGTGC
>NZ_RZQE01000313.1:0-7054 GCF_004022955.1 Mesorhizobium sp. M7A.F.Ca.US.002.01.1.1
TTCCTCACCAATCTCGAACCACCGCGCTTCGAGACCAGCCGGCCGTTCCTGATCGCCGGCCTCGGCGAACGCTACAGCTGTGAAACCAGCGCCGGGATTCCGATGCAGTGGCAGCGTTTTGCACCCTATATCGGCAACATCCCAGGCGAGATCTCAGGCGTTTTCTACGGCGTCTGCCTTAACGGCGACGACGCGGGCAATTTCGACTATGTCGTCGGCGTCGAAGTGTCCGGCTTTGCGGATCTGCCGAAGGACTTCTATCGGGTGCGGGTGCCGGCGCAGAAATATGCGGTGTTCTCGCACCGCGAGCACATCTCATCCATCCGCCGGACGATCAACACGATCTGGAACAGTTGGCTGCCCGACTCCGGTCACGAAATCGCGGATGCACCGGAATTCGAGCGCTATGGACCGGAGTTCGATGCCCACAGCGGCAATGGCGGGCTGGAGATCTGGGTACCGGTGAAGGCGTAGCTCGATCACGCCATCGGCAGCGCCGGCCAGCGATCGATGACCTTTCCGCCGGAAAACACGTCGATCGACCCGAATTGCTGCAGCACGGCCTCGCTCTGCGTCGGCCTTAGAAACGCGTAGTCGCCTGGCCTTGCGGTCGCATCGGCGGGCAAGCCCATGAATTGCTGGTTGGAGGACAGGCCGAGCAGGCCGTTCGTCTTCATGCCTTGGGGGAAGACCGGCTCGGCCATCCACTTGCCGCCATAGAGATAGCAGCCCTTGCGCGGAAACCGGCCGAGCGCCTGCAGCAGGCGGGTAACGGCCGGCGGGCCAGGCAGCATCGGCTCGACCACTTTCAGGATCGGCGTAGCGATGAAAGCCGCCGGCTGGAAGCCGTCGAGGCCTGGCGTATCGAAGTCGCTGGGCAGCACGAAGGCCGAGCCCATCGACACTTCATTGGCCGCGCCGCCACGATGAAGCAGCGCGGTCTTGCTGCCGCCGATGTTGAGGATGCGGCGCTGGTCGGCACCGAGACAGGCGACGAACGCCGCAGCCTGCGCCGACGCCTCCGCCAATGCCTTTGCCGGTCCGCCGAAAAGGCCGGGAATGAGCGGCGCATGCGCCTCGTAGGCCATGACGCCTTCGCAATGCAGCCGGACCGGCAACGCGCTCAGCGCCTTCGACAAGGCCGCGGGATCAGCAAAGCCGCCGCGATGCAGCCCGACATCGATCTCGAAAGCGATGCGCAGGCCGATGCCGAGTTCGTCAGCGAGAGCACCGTATTCCGCCAGTCTCTCCTCGCTGTCGATCAGCCAGCAGACACGCGACCAGTCGGCATCACCCTTCACCAGCGCAGCCCTTGCCGCACCGATCGGCATCGGCTTGCCGTAGAGCAGATCGGCATCCGGAAACGCCTTCAGCACCGCCTCGCTGATCGGCGGGTGGAAGGTCATGAAGCGCTCATGGCGAAGCGCCTTGCCTATATGCGCAAGCAGCGGCAGGCAGGCGAGCGATTTGTCGACCAGCCGCACGGCCAGGCCGAGATCCAGCCTCCCTTTTACCAGGGCAATGTTTCCGTCCAGCCGATCGCGGTCGAGCAGCAGGCAGGGTCGGAAGATGCCGGCGGTCTTCAGCGCATCCGAGAGGGTGGAAAAATAGGTGCTCATCATTCGATGCCGAACAGGCCGGCCATGTAGGGCGACACGAAGCGGTTTTCCGGATCGATGTCGCGGCGCACCGCCATGGCATCGTCCCAGCGCGGGTAGAGCTTTTTCAGCTCCGCCGCTTTCAGGCTGTGCATCTTGCCCCAATGCGGCCGGCCGCCATGTCTGCGGAAGATCGGCTCTGCCGCCCGCATGAACGGCAAAGGATCGTTCGCGGCGTCATGGTGGATGGCGATGGAGCAGGTCAGCCTGTTGTAGAATGGCGAAAGCCAGAACTGGTCCGGCGCGACCGAGCGCACCTCCATCGGGAAATAGACCTCGGGAAAACGCTTCTCGGTCAGCTCGATGATCTCGGCCAGCGCCTTCGGCCCTTCCTCGAACGGCAAATGATATTCCATCTCGTTGAACTTGGTCTGCCGGTCGCTGGCATAGACGTTGAGCCAGTCCTGCACGTAGTCCTCGGCGGGAAATTTGGCGGCCGCCGATCGGATCAGGCGGCCACGCAGCGATGGCAGCCAGGCAAGTGAAGTGCGCAGCCTGCGCAGTGTCCTCAAACCCGCCTCGTCCTCTTCCGGCGGCCGCGTGGTGGGTGCGGCATCGCTGAAATCGCTGGCGATGAACTGCGCATAGCCGGAAAACGGAATGTAGTAGAATTCGGCCGAGCGATGCGCGGCCATCATCGCCTCGAAATCACGCAGCATCTCGGTGATCGGCAGCACATATTTGCGGCGGCGCAACCGGTAGGTCGCGATGTTGTTCAGCGTCACTTCGGTGAGCACGCCGAAAGCGCCGAGCGCGACACCGATGGCGTGGATCATGTCCCGATCCCCTGCCCGCTTGAAGTCGCGGACCTTGCCAAGCCCGTCGACGATCTGCACCGTCTCCAGCTGCGTGTGATAGGCGCCGAGCGTCGGCCCAGAGCCGTGCGTGGCTGTGCCCAGCGCGCCGCCGATCGCCTGGCGGTCGATGTCGCCCATGTTGGGCAGGCCCTGGCCAATGCCTTGCAGGATGTGCATGAGCGGGCCGAGCCGGGTCCCTGCCCGCACCCGCGCCTGATGTTTTTGCGCGTCGTGCGAGACCAGCCCTTCCAGTCTCTCCAGGGACAGGATCGTGCCCTGCGATTTCACCAGCGGTGTGAAGGAATGACCGGCGCCGGCGACGCGCACCGGGCCAGGCGCGCTCCGGACGAGATCACCGAGTTCACCGACATCGCTGGGGCTGGCGATCAGCTTGGGCTCGGCACTTACGAAGCCCGACCAGTTGCTCCAAGTGTTCGACATGGCGCTCCCCGCTCAGGCAACCGCACGACGGCGACGTGACACAAGAACGAAGAGACCGAGCAGCGCCACGCTTGCCACCGCGCTGGCGGCGGCGAATTCCGGCACCGGCCGGAAATCCTTGCCGTCGATGAGCAGCGACGCCGCAATCGGCCCGATCGCCAGGCCGAACAGTTGGGCTGCCGGCACCAGCAGCACGGCGGTGCGCGTCTCGTCGGCGGTGATCGCCAGACGGATCTGGTAGGGCACGATGAACAGCAGGATAAAGCCCATGGCCAGGGCAGCGACCCAGAACGTCGTCAGGCCGGGGCTGCTGGCAAGAACCAGGGAACTGACAAGCGCCACGACGCCGATCGCCGCGATGGCAAGGCGATAATCGATGCGCGCCTCGAACGCGGTCGCCGTCATCGCCCCCAGGACCTGCACCGCGAGGCTGGCCGAGACGATCAGGCCGACGGTGCGGCCATCGATGCCGTATTGCGCGCCTAGCGGCTCCAGGAAAGCCCAGACCGCGCCGAAGAACATGAAGTAGCAGAAGACCGACAACAGCGCGGTCATTGAGGGAACCGTCAGCACATTGGCCAGATTCTCTTCCTTGGGCAGGTCGGCATAGTCACCGGGCACGGTGAAAGCGACCGCCAGCGACACGACGCAGACGACGGCAAGAACGATGAAGCCACCCTCCGACCCTGCGGCCGGAATGACATAGAGCGCCAGCAACAGGGCGAGCGCGCATTGCGCCAGCGTCTGCATGGTGACGAAATAGCCGCCGATGCGCTCGGCACGCCGCGAGCGGGCGATCAGTTCGGTGGCGATGGCGACCAGACCGCCCTCGGCGAGCCCGGCAAGGGCGCGGGCCGCAATCAGCATGTTGGCGCTCGCGGCATAGGCCGTCCACACATTGGCCAGCGCCAGCAGCAGCAGAAGGACGGCACTTTTCCAGCGCATATTGTGGGCCGAAAGCAGCATCGCCACGACGGCCGAACCGATGGCAATGGCGATCATCTCGGCGGTGGCGACCAGCGCCAGTTCGTCGCCGCTGACATGGCCTTCGGTGTAGAGAGCTCCGAGCAGCACCGGCTGCAGGCCGAGGATGAGCAGGCCGACCGAACCGATCCACAGGGCCGAGGCGAGCTGCCAGCCGGTCGGATTGCCGACCAGCCAGTCGCCACTGCCTGCGTGGCCGATATCTGTCGAAGCCAAAGGCGCCTCCCCAACGTCCTTGCCGCGCGGCAAAAAAGCTGACAACCTGTCAGTATTTCAGAAACTGATACTTGATCATATTTCTTGTCAACCGGAATCTAAAAACCGTGCGAAAGATCGGTGCATGACGGAATTGAAGAGAATGGCGACCGAGCCGAGGCGCAAGCCCAAGCAGGAACGCAGCCGCGAGCGCATCGACGCGATCCTGTCGACGACCATGCGGCTGATCGGGGAAAAGGGTATCGACGCCGTCACTATGAAGGAGGTCGGCATGCTGGCGGGCGGGCCAATCGCCACCGTCTACCACTACTTTCCCAACAAATCGGCGATCCTGGCGATGCTCTATGAGCGGTTTTCAGAGGTCAGCCGGGCACGGCTGACGACGATCATCGCCGAAATCCACGAGGCGAAAGATGTCATCGTGGCCGCTGACCGGCTGCTCGATGATTATCTCAGCCGTGTCGCCGGCGATCCGGCCATCCAGGATCTGCAGAACGCCATCCAGGCCGACAAGGCGCTCAAGAACCTCGACCTCGCCGAAACGCGGCACCAAGCCAAAATGTTCTGCGACCATGTCATCGCCTTGCTGGAGCCCGAGAGGCGCGAGCAGTTCGAACGCATGGTTCTGCTGATCTTCCAGCTCGCCGGCGGCGTGGTGCGCCTGGCGCTTGCCGAGGGCGAAGCGGAAAGCCGCCGGACCATCGAGGATTACCGGTCTATCATTCACACGCAGCTGCGGCTGTTCCTCTAGAGCCGCGCCTATTTCGCCCGATGGACGAGGCCTTCGAAGCCGTGTGTCAGATCCGAAGCGCCGGCCGCGAACATCTTGACGAGATTTTGCGGACGGCCGGGAGTCTTGTTCGCATCGAGGAGGATGGCCCTGCCCTCATGCATGACGAAATCGAATTTTCCATAGTCGAAGCCGAGTTCACGCCGGCGCTCACGCAGTTCGTCGGGCACCGGGACGGGCTCGCGCCGGATCGTCTCCGATGCCTTGACCAGGCCGTTCGGGGAGACGTAGCGGGTGCAGCGCTCTCGCTCTCCGCAAAACACCCAGAAACGAACAGCAAAACCGTCGGGTTCTCTCTCCGGAATGAACTTTTCCACGACGAGATCGTCGCAATCAAAGACGCCGTCTGGAACGTCGCCGAGAGATCCGTGGATCTCATAGGGGTGCAAGATTGGCAAATGCGGAAACGGCGGCTGTTTGCCCGCGCGCTCGGATCGCCGGTTGAGGAGCGTCTCCGGGATTCCCCGATTGTTGAGATTGCTTTTGACGATCACCTGACCTTGCCAGCTGTCGGTTTTGTCGATCAATGCACCACTGATCCGCCGTTTGGATATGTCGGCGGCGCCGATGTTGAGGCAGAATGCAAAACACCGGGCATAGTCGACATAGTCCGTTGGCGTCACCGTGGCATCGACATGCAATACCGCCATATCGGCGCTGACCGGCTTCGACAGGCCTTGCTGAACCCGAACCGAATGGCCGCGCCTTTTCAATTCCGCAAGAATGTCGAACAGCATGTATGGGCTGCTCCTGCGCAGCAGAATATCGCGCCTGCCCAGGAACCTGTCATGCTCATGCGTTATCACGGCGATACGCGCCACTATCCACCTCCTGGACTGTCTGTAGATGCCTTGAAATGTCTTGGCTTGTCCAACGACCTCTATTAAGCCCCGGTGATATCCAAAATCCAGGCGTGCAGGGGGCCAATGGAATTGCATGACAAATCATTGGGACGATTACCACCGCCATTGGAAACTTCTGGAAGCGCCGCTCCGGCCGACAGCGGAAACCGTCGCTATATTCGATCGCGAACTTGATCTCGGAAATGCCGATGTCCTTCTCTTGGGGGTTACCCCGGAATTGGCAGTTCTGGGCAAGTCGATGTTGGCGGTCGACCAGTCGGCGGCCATGATTTCCGGCGTATGGGCTGGCGACGACGGCTCGCGACGGGCAATCGCCGGCAACTGGCTTAACCTGCCCGTGGACCGCGCAAGCATCGACGCCGTCATCGGCGACGGATGCCTGTCGGCGGTCGCTTCCCAGGCGGCGCGCAGTTCGTTGTTTGGCGAGGTCGCCAGGGTGCTGAAGCCTGGCAGGCGCGCAGCGATCCGCGTCTTCGCACGACCGGAAACGGCGGACGATCTGTGCGGCATCGAAGCTCTGGTTCTGGCCGGCGGGATCGAGAATTTCCACGCGCTCAAATGGCGGATTGCGATGGCGTGTACGACCGACGACCGCGATTTTACCATCAAGGTGGCAACGATCCGCGATGCATTCGGCAGACTGTTTCCGGACCGCGAAGCTCTTGCCGCGCGAACAGGATGGAGCATGACCTCGATCAACACGATCGACGTCTATGCAGGCTCGGACATAAGCTACAGCTTCGCGACGCTGGCCACGCTGACCAACGAGGCAGCCAACTGGTTCGGCGACGTGCGCGTCGTGCCGAGCGGAAGCTATCCGCTGGCGGAACGGTGCCCGCTTCTGGTGCTCGGTTCGGCCAGGCACCGGTAAGTTCATCATCATGCGCCAAGAGGCGCTCCGAGCGCCTTGACTCCGGCGCGCCGCCAGCCTATTTCAGCGCCACGTTAGCACTCGCCTTTGGTGAGTGCTAACCACATGTCCGGCGCCGCCGGATGGAGGAACTGTTTCTCACCGTTCTCATCGAGGAAGAAAAAATGGCAAAGTCGAAGTTCCGCCCGCTTCATGACCGCGTGGTCGTTCGCCGGGTCGAATCCGAATCCAAGACCGCTGGCGGGATCATCATCCCCGACACGGCAAAGGAAAAGCCGCAGGAAGGCGAGATCATCGCTGTCGGCTCCGGCGCTCGTGACGAAGCTGGCAAGCTGGTCCCGCTGGACGTCAAGGCCGGCGACCGCATCCTGTTCGGCAAGTGGTCGGGCACCGAAGTCAAGCTCAATGGCGAAGACCTTCTGATCATGAAGGAA
>NZ_RZQE01000314.1:0-7031 GCF_004022955.1 Mesorhizobium sp. M7A.F.Ca.US.002.01.1.1
ATGGTTGACCACGCTTTTCAAAGATCGTGAACTACATCTCCTCGTTGTGCTCGACGCACTCCGGACAAGTAACCTCATGGGCGCGGCA
Organism: Mesorhizobium sp. M7A.F.Ca.US.002.01.1.1; assembly: GCF_004022955.1. Lineage (NCBI taxonomy): Bacteria > Pseudomonadati > Pseudomonadota > Alphaproteobacteria > Hyphomicrobiales > Phyllobacteriaceae > Mesorhizobium > Mesorhizobium sp. M7A.F.Ca.US.002.01.1.1. Next base: position 89 of record NZ_RZQE01000314.1, read on the forward strand.
TGCAGGATTAACCGAGCCCAGCCGGTCATGAGTGCGGCCTTGCCGGGTCGGGCGATAGGCAGTCATGCCCTGCCCTTCCTGCGGGTCAAGCACTCCGAAAAAACATTTCCCCCATAAATGCTAGATCTTCCGTTGCCTTTTCGCGTCACAGGCCGTCAAACGCCCGGCCGTTCACAACAGTGATCCGGCAAGTGTTTGGCTGCGCGAGACGATGCTGCAGGGAGTCGTCCTGCATGGCACTTCGCTATGATGCTGCGGTGCCGTCTAACGGCGCCTCGTGCTTGAACGCACTGAACGGCCACCGCGATCAAAATCGATGGTTCGAGGACCGTTGATCATCACCCCGCCAGCCTCGATCTTGTTTGCCGCCACGAGAGCGACACAGAGACTGCTGGTGAAGATGCCCGCCTGCCCGCTATGTTCCGGATGGTTGACCATCCCGGATGGACCCATCGAGGGTGTCAAGGCGAGCATGAGCACAGGCGCGAACAGTTCACGGGCAGGCGCGACGGTGGCCGCAAAGCAACGTCGCGCCAGCATGCGATCTCAGCAGGATCGGCACCATCCTGTCAGGGAGCAATGCGAGTGGCTGGCTTAGCCGCTGCGACGCTGCCCGGCATCGCGTTCAATTGATCTGGCGCCTTAAATGCAGGAAGGCTTCGCGGCCGGTACGAGGCGCATCCCTCCTCCGAAGCAGCACGCCCAAGTATCATCACAAGCCCCGAGCGCCCGCGTTCGGCGATGTCCAATTTCCGACAATGTCGGAATACAGTCAGATCTGCTGGATTGACTTTAAATGGTTTTCTCATTTGGCACAGCGCATGCTGGTTATCCGGAAACACGTGACCGACCAACAAGAAGTCGCATGACACAACCGAAGCCATCCATGTCTGACGGGCTGCCCAGGATACCTACTGCGACCGCGCTTGCCCGGTGACGACCGCTCCGGCTCCGCCCGTTACCGACGAGGCAAAGTGACGGATTTCCTGCGTTTCAACGACATGGAGGTGGTTGTCATTCCCGCTGGGGGACAGACTCGGCCTGTTCAAGGCATTGCGCGAAGGCGGCAAGATGACGGCCACCCGTGCGCGAACTCAAGGAGCGCAGCCTGTATCGTGTATCAGGCAAATAGGCCGTCGGTCAGTGACCTTGACACAGGGGACATGCGCAAGGTCCTGAAGTTTGATGCAGCGATAGAAGGGTGCCAATGACAACAATAGCTTACAGGAACGGAACCATGGCTGGCGACGGCCGAGCCTTGGGTTTTGACTCAGTATCCGTCGGTGAGAAAACGAAGGTGTTTCGCTTATGCGACGGCACACTCATCGGCGTTTCCTCTTCGTCCTTGGGTATTCCAAAGGCCGTTCGAGACTGGGTTGAGAAGGGCATGGATGTTTCTGATATTCCTGTGCCGCGCAACGACGACAATTTTGAATTTGAGGCGCTGATAGTGCGCAAAAATGGGGAAGCCGTATTGTTGGACGGCAATTGGCTGCCAAGTGATCCCGTGAAAGGTGAATATTATGCCATCGGGAGCGGCAAGCAGTATGCTTTGGCCGCGCTGGTTTTGGGCAAGTCAGCTAAGGAAAGCGTCGAAGTTGCCGCGAAACTCGACGTTTGGACTGGTGGCACAGTCACTGCCATAACTCACTAAACCCGCCTTTCGGCGGGAGTGTGACAGTGCGAGCGTGGAAGTAGGGCGCCACCCCGGGGCACGTCGAGCCCTGTCATGTGAGCTGGTCCATAAGCGCGCGAAAGCGTCCAGTTGTGGCCAAAAGCACGATTTGCGACAGAACCGGCCCGCTTCTATGAGTATGGGCCGCTTTTTGCGGCCAGCGTGCTTGCCATCCTGCCGCCAGTGGCCGTCGCCTTCTTCTTCCAAGGTTACCTCGTCATGAAGTAGAGCACCACGATCTTGTCGGAGAGATCGGAAGGCGGACGGCCCTTCCGTCCGCGTCGGCCAGTTCGAAAGGCGGCGCGGCCTGCTCGTCGATCGCCTGGAAGAACCTCTCCGCGCTGTCCCTCATCTTGTCGAGATCGGCGCCCGGATGGTGGGCCAGCGCGGAGGTCCCGAGGATCAGCGCCAGAAATTGAATCGCAAGCGACGGTTTCGCTTTCATGGACAATGCATTCCGGTTGGGGGCGTTCGAGGGCTCCGCGGCTAGGATTGGTCTCACTGTGTCTGCTCCCGCTCCCGGCGGCTCATCTGCCTGATAGGCGCGTTCCCGCTCGGGCCATGTGCTTTTGATGAAGGCCAGAACGGCCCGGATCTCCTCGTCGGTGAGGACATTCCCGAAGCCCGGCATGTCGCTCTGGTAGCCGCCGCCGACGACCGCGGCCGGTCCCGGCGCCGGCATGCGTCCCGAAGGCAGCGGGCTTTCCAATCGCGCTGACCTTCGCCTGGCTAAAACCGTCTTGCCTAGCGCTATCGCCGCGGCCGGGGCGCGGCCATCCGGTTGGCGAGCCAAGGCAATGTCCAGACCAATCCGAGGCCTGCCGCGGCCACGCATCGATAAGAGGACCGACGCCCTTCTCCTTTGCCGCCGCTGGAGAACAGGTATTTGATCAGCGCGGCCGTCCCGAGGACGAGCACGACGACGACAAGCAGCCACACCAGGCCCGTGCCGAACATCATCATGCCGCTCATGCATTCCATCATCGAAGCCTCCTATTCCGTGGCGTAGATGCCGCCGGTCGCGTCAGACTTTCGGATTTCGAGAATCTCGAAGGGCGCTTCCTTCGTGCCACTCATGCCGGGGGAGCCCATCGGCATGCCGGGCAGCGTCATGCCCTTTGATGTCGGGCCGCTCGGTCAAGAGCTTGTTGACCGTGCCGACCGGCACATGGCCGCTCACCACATAGCCGTCGATGAACGAGAGAAGGCAGCCATCGGCTTCCGGCGGAATGCCCTCTTCGCGGCTCATGGCGAAAAGGTCGTGAGTCGGCCTTGACGGTGATTCCTGGAAGGCCGATTCCAAGGCGAGCTGGCTTGAAGGCCGCGGTCCGGATGGTCGACTAGGCAGCTTGGTTCCACGATCGCAATGCTTGATCGCTTCATTGCAGGCCATGGGCTCTCGCCCCCTCCTTTTGCCACACGAGGCGCCAGCTCACGTGTTGTTGTTGGCGTGCGCCCCGGCAACCGCTTTCACCAGCCGCTCCAGCGATCCCGCGCGCTCCAGCTCCGCAAAGAATGATGCGGCGTGACGCTACCCAGCCGGTGCTTCTCGGCCTTCCAATTAAACTGTCTCGACGAAAGAGCCGTCTCCGTTGCTCCGGTCTCGGTGTTGAGTTCTCTAAGGCTGCGCCACACCTTGGTCCCCACGCCGGCAAATGATCTCACTATGCAGCCCGTGCTCGCACGCTCTCAAACTAATTACCGCTGCTGCAACACGCCGCCTGGCGGCCTGCACCGAAAAGCCGACAGGGGTGCATCTGAATAGCCGTGAACCCAGGTCTCAAAGACCATCCGGCGCGACGAGCGGACGCACCGCACGTGTGACACCCGCCTTGTGGGGCAGGGTTGCCTTTCTCAATCCCGGCGTTGGTCGGCGTCCCAATGAGCAGCAAGCTATTATCGGCCGCCGAATCTTAGTGGCTTCGTCGAGAGCCTCAATCAACCAAGCGGCGAAAGCCCCGCTAGAGTCTCCGCCCGCCTGTCGCTATGAAGCAGTTGCAGCCAGCGCTGCTTCAGGCGCATGAACTCGCCCGATGCAATGATTTCCGTCGCCCTGGGTCTTTCGAAGGGCACTGTTTCTATTCCCTTCTTCTTCGGCGCGCGGCTTGATGCCGACATACGGTTTCTTGACCTGCCGCCTGAACTGGCTGCCGAAGCGGGTGCCCCGCCAGCGACCCCGACAATCCCCTGTTCCGCAACTGCTGAAGAGCCGACTGCGCTCGCATCCCGATATTGCGCAACGGCACTATGCCGACATTCTGGAGACCGCAGCCGCATGAGCCTCGAGATGTTCCGCCGACCGTCGACAAAGGCGTCCTCTCGCCTGCGTCCGCCATTTGTCAGTGCTCGATCTGATTGGGGAGACGCCGGTCGTCGAACTGAAGAGATTCGATACCGGCAGGTGTCGTCGCTTCGTCAAGATCGAAAGCCAGAATCCCGGCGGATCGATCAAGGATCGCATTGCGTTGTCGATGATCGTTAATGCCGAACAGCGTGGCACGCGCGGGGCGGTACAATCATCGAAGCGACCGCTGGCAACACAGGGCTCGGCCTGGCCATCTGGCGGCACGAAGCGCGTGATCGCGTGTCCAAAAGCTGACAGCGTCAGACAAATGTCAGGTTCATTACAACCAACATCTGGGCACTGACGAGGTTTTTCGAAGCAATGGGCGCTAACTGCGCGCTGAGCGCGTTGGCATGGCTTTTGAGACTGAGTGACTGTGACTGCACTCAATGGGGCAAGACGAGCGATGCGCTCCTCCCTGAACCCGTGTGCCGTCTCTGAGAGGAAACCAGCTCGTGCAGAAACCTTTGGAAATAGCTTTGGACCGCAACGTGGTATTGCAGATGGAGTCCCCGGCTCCTTCGATTAGAGTCGAGAACTGGCTGCATGGCGAGCCCCTCACGAGCTTTGAGCCCGGCAAGTGTACATAGTCGAATTTTGGGCAACTTGGTGCGGCCCATGTGTGGACGGGATGCCCCATCTGATCCAGCTGCAGGGCGTCGCCAGGCGCACCATCTGGACAGCAGGAACTGGACTATGGGCAAGGTAACAGGCTTTCTCGAAATCGACCGGCAGGTGCACAAGTACCAGCCGGCCTCCGACCGCATCCGGCATTTCCGCGAATTCACGCTGCCGATGTCCGACAAAGAGGTCGAGAAACAGGCCGCGCGCTGCATGGATTGCGGCATTCCGTTCTGCCATGGGCCGACGGGCTGCCCGATCCACAACCAGATCCCGGACTGGAACGACCTCGTCTACAATGGCGACTGGGACAATGCGATCCGCAACCTGCATTCGACCAACAATTTCCCGGAGTTCACCGGCCGCATCTGCCCCGCACCTTGCGAGGAAGCCTGCACGCTGAACCTCGAGGACATCCCCGTCGCCATCAAGACGGTCGAGCAGGCGATCGCCGACAAGGCTTACGAGACCGGCCATATCAGGCCCTATCCGCCGGAGAAGAAGACCGGCAAGCGCGTCGCCGTCATCGGCTCCGGCCCGGCCGGCATGTCGGCTGCCCAGCAGCTCGGCCGCGCCGGCCACGACGTCCATGTCTATGAGCGCGAGAGCCGGCCCGGCGGGTTGATGCGTTACGGCATTCCCGACTTCAAGATCGAGAAGCACTATATCGACCGGCGCATCGAGCAGATGCAGGGCGAGGGCGTCACCTTCCATTGCGGCGTCAATGTCGGCGTCGACAAGCCGGTTGCCGAGCTGCTCGCCGAACATGACGCCGTGCTTTATTGCGGCGGTTCCGAAACGCCGCGCGCGGCCGGCATTCCCGGCGACGATCTCGGCGGCGTGCATGACGCGATGCCCTATCTGGTGCAGCAGAACAGGCGGGTCGGCGGCGAACCGATCCAGTCGGTGGCGTGGCCGTCGCATCCCATCATCGCCGGCGGCCAGCATGTCGTCGTCGTCGGCGGCGGCGATACCGCGTCCGACTGCGTCGGCACCGCTTTCCGCCAAGGTGCGGTTCGCGTCACACAGCTCGACATCCGCCCGCAGCCGCCGGAGAAGGAAGACAAGCTTTCGGTCTGGCCATACTGGGCGACGAAGATGCGCACCTCGTCCTCGCAGGCCGAAGGCGCCGAGCGCGAATTCCAGGTGGCGACGCTCGAATTCATCGGCGAGGAAGGCCAGCTGACCGGCGTCAAGTGCTGCGAGGTCGACGACAAGCGCAAGCCGATCGCCGGTACCGAATTCGTCATTCGTGCCGATCTCGCTTTCATCGCCATCGGCTTTGCCGGGCCGGCCGCGGCCGGTGTGGCGAAGGAATTGGAGGGTGAGATGAAGATCGCCACCGACAGCCGCCGCTCCAGGAATGTCGAGGCCAATGACCGCGACTACAAGACCAGCGTCGACAGGCTCTATGCGGCCGGCGACGTGCGTCGTGGCCAGTCGCTGGTCGTCTGGGCGATCCGCGAGGGCCGCCAGGCGGCGCGCGCGATCGACGAGGCGTTGATGGGGTCGAGCGTTCTCCCGCGCTGAGCCCGGCCTCGGAGCCGCGCTGCGACACTAACGATTGATCGCGGTCGTGGTGTCGGTCGCGGCTGCGGCCTTCGGCGGCCAGGAGAAATCGTCGGCGCGGCCGGGCGATGCAATCGGTGCCTTGCCCTCGACCACAAGCTTTTCACCGGGCAGGTCCGGATTGGCCTTTGCCGGCGGTGCCGCGCCAAGCAGCTCCGAGCCGCCGTCGAGTGCCGGATCGCTGAGCAGCATCGGCGCAGTGCGGTCGATGACGATGGGGGGCGCGGCCGGCGCCGGCGTCTCGACAGGGGCGCCTGCCGGAGCGGACGGTGTAATCATGCTTCCCGGCGCGGTCAGGCCGAGGATCTTCAGCAGCGGTTTTTCGGTGTAGAAGGCGAGCTTGCGCTTGCCCGCCTTCGAGATATTGATGCCGTCATCGGCGCGCAGCCGCACCGGCTGGCCGTTGATGTTGGGGCCGCTGGTGACGAAGGCGCCGTTCTCGTCGACAAAGCCGTCCCAGATATCGACGAATTCGCCGCCATGGCTTTCTGCGGCCTGATGGTAGATGTCGTTGAAGGCAAGCATATCCGAGGTCATCTTCGGCACCCGGAACGCCGGCATGCCGACCCAAAGGAAGGGGACCTTGGCCGCGGCGATGGCTTTGCCCAGCGCGTCGGTCCTGCGTTCATATTCCTTGGTCCAGTTCTCGGAACGTGGCTGTTCGCGCACGTCGCCCACCTTCATCGACTGGCGGTCGTTGGAGCCCAGCATGACGATCACGGCGGCGGGTTTTT
>NZ_RZQE01000315.1:0-7029 GCF_004022955.1 Mesorhizobium sp. M7A.F.Ca.US.002.01.1.1
GCACCGCCCGGAGCTCACCTGCTTTTACATGATGATCACATGCTGCTGCGGCGCGGGCCGCGGGAGAATTTGGCGCGCCCTGCCATCGATCCCCTTTTTCGATCAGCGGCCTGCAGCTTTGGCGGCAGCGTGATTGGTGTCGTGCTCACGGGCAGCCTCTCCGACGGGACCGCCGGCTTGCGCGCCATCAAGATTTGCGGAGGGGTCAGCGTGGTTCAAGATCCCGACGACGCTGCAGTACCCGATATGCCGCTGAGCGCCTTGCAGAATGTGGAAGTCGACCATTGCGTCGCCCTGTCCGAAATGGCTGGCCTGTTGCGCAGGCTTGCGTCCGAACTCGCAGGGCCGACACCAGAAATCCCGCCTGTCATCCGCCTTGAGGCTGCGATTGCTGCTCAGGAGCACAGCACAATGGAACAGACAGAACGCCAGCTTGGCATCCCCTCGACATTTGTCTGCCCCGAATGTCACGGACCGCTTTGGGAGATCGAAGACGGGCCGATTACCCGTTACCGTTGTCACACTGGACATGCATTCGGAGCGGACGTTTTGATGCAGGCCCAGGCGGACGATGCGGAACAGGCCCTTTGGAGCCTTCTAAGAGCGCACCAGCAGCGGGCCGAGTTGGCGAAACGGACGGCGCAACGAGAAGCCGCTCGGGAAAGACATAGCTTGGCCAGCCAAATGGCTACGCGGGCCGCGGAACACGAAGCCGACGCGAAACTTATTGAAGAAATTATCCATCGTCGAAGGCCGTGACAAAACACACGCCTCGACAACCATGAACTTATTTCGGTCCGGGGCTCACGGTACGGGGTTGGCGACTTGCCGGAAACCATGATCCCCCACAGAGACAGCGAGGGTGGTCAACACGAGTCATTCTTCAAACATCCTTCAATGCCGGCGGCAAACAACGATATTAGGTCACATTAGCGTCAGGCGGACGACGTCATTTCTACCTCGACGGCAGAAGGCGCCAATCGCATTTTCAGGCGTCTTGCAGTTCGAAAGCAATGATGGCAGCCTCAGCGACCGAATGCCGCTGGCGTTGGTGCGCAGCCATAATGAATAGCTAGGGCCGCGTCCTCATCCGTCGGGCGGCTCACGCACCAACTCGAACGTGACCTTCACGGAGAATAGGAGCTTGCTGGTGTGATCGCGGACATCGATGGCAACCTCTCTGAAAGTGCCGTCCGGCATCCGGTCTTTGGCTATTTCAAGCAACGCTCTTGCTGCCTCATCTTCAGCGGCTTCCCGGCTCGCAATTTCGGTTCCTTCAGGATCGGGAAAGACTTCGCCATCGTCGGTTAAATCAAAGAAGAAGCGGGCCATGCGACCCTAATTCCGAGCCCCCAAAAAGGTTTCCTTGTAGCGCTACTTGCTGGTGATCCAATCCACCAGGCCGGTTTCCATCTGCTCGCACCCGGTGAATTCATGTACCAGGCTCGTGGCCAGATCACGCCATTGATACTCAGGCACACCCGTTTGCCTGACCAACTCTCGGAATCCCGATCGGAGAATGTCGGCGTCAAAGGCGGAGACGGCGACGCTTGCCACGCCCGGATCTTCCCACCCTCGCGCCATGTCATCGTGGTGACGTTGGCGAAGGCGTTTGAGCAGTTCGCGCGATGTCTCGATTGCGCGCCTTGAACGATCCACGTCTTGGCGAAACTTGGCAGTTCCGATCATGGAATTATGCCGAACAAGATAGCCGGTTGCGATTACGCCTTGTGCAACTTCTAAATGCGTTCGAACCATCGCGGCCTCCCTTCCAGCGAAAGGAATTGTTTACCCTGTTGTCCAGCATAACCCCAACGGATTCGCTGTACGTTTTCAACCAATCGGCTATTCGGCGATTGTCGGCCAATTGCTGGGTTTTAGCTCCGGTGAGCGGCACTTCACCTCAAAGTGCCGCGGCGGCCGGCGCAGAGGTGCGCGAACGTTGGCGCCGACCAACAGAATCTGAGCGGTCATGCCTCGCGCTGGTGGAGTATATCGGCCCTTCGGGAACCACAGTGACGCCAAACGCAACGACCCGGAGAAGTCGGTGCGCACAGTCATTCATTTACAATATTAGCGCAGGCTGAAACGTGGACATGCAGGGTAGCTCGTACATGCCCTTAGCCCCGGTGAAGACCCAGCGCCGGCGCTTTTCTGTTTAGCTGCTGGGTAGGCCTGTCCGCACTCCTGCTTGACTGCGCGACTGCGAGAACAACGCCTCGCGGGTTCCCAATCCTTGCAAGTTAGATCCGGGAGCTAAAGTGCGGCATAGGCTGGTAGGGCAGGCGACCAAAGCGATCTTTCGAAGAACGAAGTCGTCCTCTCGCACGAATCGGCTGCCTGAACGTACACTTTCCATAGAAAACTCCCTTCTGACCGCCGAGCAGGTTGCCGCTTCGCAAGTACTCTCAGAGAAAAATATTGGAGGATCTTATCCCAGCTTGACGCATCAAGGAACTCAAAGGGGGTGGTCTCTAAGGCGACCCTACGCGACATTAGCGGCTGCTATTGCGTTCGCCAATTCTTCTTCAGTAAACGGCTTGCTGAGAATTTTGATGTCGCGAGTCCCCGGGAGTTCGGCGTAGCCCGTTGCTATAATGACGGGTACGTTCGGCCACTGGACTTTGATCGTATTCGATAGCTGCAGGCCCGTCATCTTCGGCATAGCATGATCCGTTATGACGAGGTCGAACGGCTGCTCCTCCAGTAACCTGAGGGCTGCCGCCGCAGAATGCGCCTCCGCGACAGTATGGCCGAGATCCTCGAGCATTGCCGCGGTATTCAAAAGGACCAGCGCATCGTCATCCACTGCCAGAATCCGCAGCGACGCCGTCTCAATGGCTTCCTCTGCAAGAACATCCGGCCCGCGCGCGAATTCCGAGCTCGCGGTTGCGATCGGCAGCCATAGTTCCGCTGTGGTTCCGGTTCCCCTGGAGCTCTTGAGCACTAGGCACCCGCCCATTTGCTCTGTCATCCCATGCACCATAGACAGACCGAGACCCGTACTTTGCCAACGCCTTTTGTGGTGAAAAACGGTTCCGTCGCCCGAGCCAGCGTTTCTCCGTCCATTCCTTCGCCACTGTCGGCTACCGAGAGGCAGACATAATGGCCGGGAGCCAAGCCAGCACCATTGCTTTCGCCGACCTGTTCCATCCGGGCGGAAATGATGATCGTCCCACCATCAGGCATGGCGTCACTGGCGTTGACACACAGGTTGAGCAAGGCAAGTTCGATCTGACTTTCATCGATCATTACATGATCGAGCGAGAGCGGAAATTTCGTCTCTATGATCGCCCTTGAGCCCAGCGATCGTTCCAAGAGATCCTTCATTCCGTGTATGAGCCCTATCAAATCGACAGGCTTTGGATCGAGTTGCTGCCGCCGGGCAAAGGCCAGCATGCGCTGCGTCAAGGACGCTCCCCGTCGCGCGCCGAGCACCGCGTTGTCGAGAAGACGCAGCAATTGTGGATCGTCGGGAAGCCGTTTGCGGAGCAGCTCAAGACTACCCAGAATCGCCATCAGCAAATTGTTGAAATCGTGAGCGACGCCGCCCGTCAGTTTGCCGATCGCATCCATTTTTTGGGAGTGGAAAAGGGCCTCACGTGCCTGATCCAGGGACTCCTGCGCCTTCTTCCGCTCCGTAATGTCGCGTGTGATCTTCGCGAACCCCAGGAGTTCGCCATCCTCGTGCCGAATGGCGTCGATGACCACGTGGGACCAGAACGCAGTGCCGTCTTTGCGTATACGCCAGCCTTCGCGCTCAACTCGCCCTTCACGGGCGGCGATCTCCAGGGCACTTTGCGGACTGCCTCGCTCGCGATCCTCGGGCGTGTAGAATTGCGAAAAGTGCCTGCCGATTATTTCGTCGGCCGAGTAACCTTTGATGCGTTCTGCACCCGAGTTCCAGCTCGTGATTACGCCTTCAGGATCAAGCATGTAGATCGCGTAGTCCGTCACGCCCTGAACCAGACGCTGGAACTGCTCCTGATTTTTCCGGATTTCCTCCTCCGCTTTCTTGCGCTCGGTAAGATCACGGGTGACTTTGGCGAAGCCGGTTAGTTTGCCGCTTGGATCGAGTATAGGATCAACCACAACGTGAGCCCAGAAAGGAGTCCCGTCGCGACGAACCCTCCAGCCCTCGGTCTCAAATTTGCCATCGCGGGCTGCTGTCTCCAGAGTCCGCGATGGAAGACCAGCTTCGCGATCCTCCTCCGTGTAGAAGCACGAGAAATGCTGACCGATGATCTCGCTCGCGGAATAGCCTTTGAACCGCTCGGCCCCCGCGTTCCAACTCGTCACGGTTCCCGAACGGTCCAACATATAGATCGCATAATCAGTAACGGCCTCGACGAGAACGCGGTAGCGATCCTCATCGGCTTTATCGACGGTCCCTTGAATCATACCCCATCCGTTCATTTGTTAACTCTGTGAAACTGCTGGCGTCTTGGATGGTTCCACAGACGATGGGAAGGCGTGCGCGCTGTGGCACAGGCCGTGACTGCCGTGGCCTGCAACGAGCTACTTGCCTGACGGGGGCGCGGCCGTTACAGAAATTGGAATTTCAGATACCGGGCCGGGCCGCCGATCGCTCCACCCAGTTCTACTTCGAACCTGTGATACTGGCGGCTTGCGATTCCTGTTTGGAGACGATGGCGGAATGACCGAGCGAAAGAAGCAGCCCGTTGTAAGTTCCGGCATTGCCGGCTTGGACGAAATTCTTCGCGGTGGATTGCCCGCTTCAAATTTCTACATCGTGCAAGGCGATCCAGGCGCAGGCAAGACGACCGCGGCGTTGCAATTCCTGCGCGCTGGTGTGGCAGCCGGTGAACGCTGCATCTATGTCAGCCTTTCGCAAACCGCCGCCGAACTGCAAGCGATTGCGTCCTCACACGGCTGGACGCTTGATGGCATCCGCGTTGAGGAATTGTCCGCTTCGGAGACCTTGAGCGGAGCGGCCGATCAGACGATTTTCCAGACTGCGGACCTTCGATTGGATGAGACGCGCAAGGCGATTGAACGCGCGATTGAAGAACACAAGCCACACAGGCTCGTTTATGACTCGCTGCTCGAGATCCGGCTGATTACCGGCGACACACCGAGGTTCCGGCGCGAGCTGATTGGTTTCAAGGCCTTCCTGGCCAAGCGGGGCATTGTGGCAGTGTTGCTCGACACCCAGACCAGCGGAGGCGATCACAATGGCGAGGAAATCGAGGGCATTGCCCACGGCGTGATCCGGCTTGATAAATCTCTCGAGGACTACGGCGGCGTGCGGCGGCGTATTGAAGTCAGCAAACTGCGCGGTGTGCCGTTTGCAGACGGTTATCACGATATGGCTATTCGCGAAGGCGAAGGCGTTGTGGTTTTTCCGAGGATTGTGCCCGGGTCGCCTGCCGAAGTGACCAAGCCGCAGCTGATCAAGTCAGGGGTAGACGCTCTCGACGAGATGTTCGGCGGCGGCCAGGAGTCGGGAACCATAACGCTCGTGATTGGTCAGTCGGGGACAGGCAAGTCGACGATGTCGTCGCTTTACGCCACTGCCGCGCTTCAACGGAGCGAGAGCGTGGCCCTGTTCCTGTTTGAGGAGCGGCTGGAGACTTTCTTTCGCCGGTCCGAAGGCCTTGGGATGGATCTTCGGCAGTTCTACAAGGACGGCCAACTCGTCATCTACGATTTTAGTCCGAACGAAATCTCGCCCGGAGAGTTCGGCCAGATTGTGCAGCAAGTCGTCAGTCGCAACAATACCCGGGTAGTCGTGATTGACAGCTTCACCGGCTATCTGAATTCTCTTCCCCACCGGGAAAAGGCGGTGCTGGACATCCAGTCTCTCCTGAAACATCTCGCTCGCGCTGACGTGCTAACCATGCTCATTGTCGCCCAGCATGGTTTGCTCGGGCAGAATGTTGGGATCGACGTGGACGTCAGTTTTCTTGGCGACACCGTGCTTCTGCTGCGCATGTCCGAGCATGAAGGCCGCCTTAGGCGCAATATCACGGTTGTCAAGAAACGCCACGGTCCCCACGATCTCGATGTCCGGGAACTTTTCATCGCGAGTTCCGGCGTTTCCGTGGTTGCCTACAATCCTCTGCCCGAGACGTGAGCGACGTCGAGCGAAACGGGCTGGGAACACTGGATTGGGTGCTCATTTTGGCGCCTTACCGCAAGGATGCTGGTTACACCGCCTCCCTGCTGCAGGAACGTGGTTTACGGGCTCGAGCGGCGAGCCCCGAGGACTTAGAGGGATTGCTTGCACTGTCTCCTGGAGTGCTGGTTGTCACCCACGAAGCCTTGAATCCTCAGGCGATCGCAACAGTTGAAGGTTTCCTTCAGGCGCAGCCCAATTGGTCGGAAATTCCAATCGTTGTTTTGTTGGACCGTGGGGCACAGCAGTCACGCATCCAAGCGGCGCTGAGTGCTGCCTGGCCACGTTCGCGCCAGATATACTATCAGCGTCCAGTGGCTGCGCTCGAACTGATAAGCGGAATCCAGTCGGCACTCCTCACCAGAATTCGCCAGCGCGACGTGCGTGACTATCTTGAGCGGGAGACGGAACTCCGCCTTGAGCTAAATCATCGAGTGAAAAACATCCTGGCGACCGTCATATCCATCTTCGATATGACCAGGCGCGGTGCGATCTCGGCAGAAGGGCTTGCAGAAGACTTCAAAGGGCGATTGAGAGCCTTGTCGGATGTTCATTCTGCAGTTTTTGCTGCCGGTGGCGAGACCGTGGCCTTAACGGATGTCGCAAAATCGGTCCTCGCGCCATACCTTTCCAAGAAACAAGCTGCCATCACGATCGACGGACCCGAGGTGCTGCTGTCGCGCGATGCCGGCACAACTCTTGCCCTCTCACTTCATGAACTAGCGACAAACGCCATCAAATATGGCGGCTTGTCCCGTCCCGAAGGCAGAATACGCCTGGAATGGAATATAGCGTCGAGCTCGGAACCAGTGCTGGCGTTGAGATGGACCGAAGCAGGAGGACCAACGGTAGTCGAGCCCTCGCGAGTGGGATATGGGACACGCTATATG
>NZ_RZQE01000316.1:0-7009 GCF_004022955.1 Mesorhizobium sp. M7A.F.Ca.US.002.01.1.1
CGCTGGGCTTCTTCGACAAGGTGCGGGTGGTGGTGGCGTGGTGCGAGATGCGGCAGGATTTCCGGCATTTTCGCGCCGATCGCATCGCCGAACTCCAAGCAATGGACACGCGCTATCCGCGTCGTCGCCAGGCGCTGCTCAAGGAATGGCGAACGACGCTCGACAAGCCGCGTGGTTCGCGATGACTGCTGCCATATTCTGACAGTAGCCTATCGTATGTTCGTCAAGTCGAAACACCGAACCTTGGAGAGCAGATATGGCCACCCCGAATTTCGTCATCCTCTATGTCGACCAGCCGCAGCAGAGCGGTGCCTTCTACAGCGCGCTGCTCGGTCGTGAGCCGGTCGAAAGTTCGCCGACCTTCGTGCTGTTCGTGCTCGATGCCGGCTTCAAGCTCGGCCTGTGGTCGCGCCATACGGTGGAGCCGGCAGCCGCCACGTCAGGCGGTGGCGCCGAAATCGTGTTTGCGCTGGATACGCCCGATGCGGTCGATGCCGCCCATGCCGACTGGTCCGGGCGCGGGCTGAAGATCCTGCAGACGCCGACCGACATGGATTTCGGCCGTACTTTTGTCGCGCTCGATCCCGATAATCATCGCCTGCGCGTCTACTGGCTGTCCGACGGGGAACAGGCCAATGGGGAACAGAAATGAGCGCGTATTGGATAGCGGTGGCGTCGGCCGAGCATGTCCGGCGTGGTCGCACAGCCGGCTTCATGCAGGTCAACCACGGCAAGGCGGCACCGCTGCGTCGCGTCAAGCCGGGTGATGGCGTCGTCTACTATTCGCCGACCACTGTTTTGGGCGAGAAAGACGGCCTGCAGGCTTTCACGGCGATAGGCATCGTGCGGGAAGGCGAGCCTTATCAGGGCGATATGGGCGCCGGCTTCACGCCGTTCCGCCGCGATGTGGCATGGGCCAAGGCCGAGGAAGCGCCGATCAAGCCGCTGCTCGACAGGCTGGACTTCACCGCGGCCAAGTCGAACTGGGGTTATCAGCTTCGCTTTGGCCTTTTTGAAATCGGGGATCACGATTTTCGTGTGATCGCCGAGGCGATGGGCGCCGAAATGGGTGCGACGGTAAACTAGGCCGTGAGCGCCTTGTAGACGGCAATGCCGGCGGCAAGATCCTCGAGCGCCGCTCCGACCGACTTGAACAGCGTGATCTCACCGGCGCTCTCGCGGCCCTTCTTCCGGCCGCGCGCCAATTCGTGCAGATCGGCGACGATGGCTTCCGGTTTCAGCACGCCGGAGGCCAGCGGTTGGACGATGTCGCCGGCTTCCTTGGTGGCGCCGGCGCGGGTGTCGACATAGACGCGGGCAAGCCTGATCGCATCGTCATCGCTCTCGCGCATCGTCGGCGTAAAGCCGCCGACCAGGTCGACATGGGTTCCCGGCCGCAACAATGCGCCCTTGATCAACGGCGTGGTCGTGATCGTCGCCGAGGAGACGATGTCGGCCTGCCCAAGCTCCGTATCGAGATCGCTTGCCGCACTGGCGGCGAAGCCCTGGGCGCACAGATCGGCCGCGACTTTCTCGGCATTGGCCGGGGTGCGGTTCCAGATGCGGATGGTCTTGATGGGCCGCACGGCCGAGTGCGCCTTGGCGAGGAAGGGCGACAGCGCGCCGGCGCCGACCACAAGCAGCCGCGAGGCATCGTCGCGGGCGAGATAGGAGGCCGCGAGCGCCGAAGCACAGGCGGTGCGCCATTGTGTCAGCCGCTGGCCGTCGATCAGGGCCTCGGGTTCGCCGGTGGCGCCGTTGAGCAGAAGATAGAGCCCCATCACCGCGGGCTTGCCGATGGCATTGTTGTCGGGCGACACGGTGACGATCTTGACGCCGACG
The DNA here is from genome assembly GCF_004022955.1 of Mesorhizobium sp. M7A.F.Ca.US.002.01.1.1. Taxonomy (NCBI): domain Bacteria; kingdom Pseudomonadati; phylum Pseudomonadota; class Alphaproteobacteria; order Hyphomicrobiales; family Phyllobacteriaceae; genus Mesorhizobium; species Mesorhizobium sp. M7A.F.Ca.US.002.01.1.1. Next base: position 1,843 of record NZ_RZQE01000316.1, read on the forward strand.
TGACCGCCGGCCGACGTGCCGGCCGCGTTGAGATCGGTCCAGGCCGGCATCAAAAGCAGTGTGGAGGCGGCACCATCGGGCCGCTCGATCGTATGATGATGCCTGACAGGCTGCACCGCGCCGTCGCGAAACGCCATGCGCAGCGTCTCGACCAGCCGGGGAAAGGTCAGCGCATGGTCGACCTCTGCGGCCGAAATGGTCAGCATGAAAAACTCCGTGAGGACAAAACCGCCGATTGGCGGCTCAAGCGGTCGGCTTCGGCAATGCTGCCTCCTGGGCGGACCCCGGTGCCTGGCTTTGTGATACCGCCGGCGCACGGCTGACCGCCTGGCGCAGGTTCTCGGCTTCGACGCCGCGCTGGCGCGCCAGCTTGCGATAGCGACCCTGTTTGACCCACGTAGCCAGACTGCCGACGATCATGCCGATGGCGAGCGCCAGGAACAGGAAGATGAACAGCGGCAAAGTCAGGGTCAGCTTCGGATTGCCGGGATTGAACGGGTCCAGCGTGAAGGCGACCAGTTCGCGGTTGGCGACAGCGAGTGCGATCAGGATGATCGCCAGGGGCACGAAGATCGCGATAAGGATGAAGCGATTGAACATGATGTTTTCCGTCGGAAGCTGGCCTGTCCGAAAGGCCGTCAGGCGCTGGCGTCGCGCCTACTTGCCGCCGTTCAGCCTTTCACGCAGTTCCTTGCCGGTCTTGAAGAACGGCACCCATTTCTCCTCGACCTCGACGGATTCGCCGGTGCGCGGATTGCGTCCGGTGCGGGCGGGACGATTTTTCACCGAAAAAGCGCCGAAGCCACGCAACTCGACCCGGTTGCCTTCGGCAAGGGCGTCGGTGATTTCATCAAAGATCGCGCCGACGATGTTTTCGACGTCGCGCAGGAAAAGATGCGGATTGCGCGTGGCAATAATCTGCACAAGTTCGGACTTGATCATGAGACGGGTCCCCGTGAAAGCAGTGCGGTCAAAATTATGAGGATGATTTTATTTGCTTTTTTCACTTGCCCCAAACGGCTTCTCAAGGGTGCCAGACGGAAACGAGACCGTCAAGAAACAAGCGGTCGGCTCCGAGTTCATGGATGACGTCGCTGCTGTAGGCGGGCAGGCCGAGCGCACTGCCGATCGTTTGCGCCATCGCTTTCGAGAACAGGAAGCCGCTGCGCCGTTCGGTATCCTTCCACTCGACGACCTTGAGCTTGGCATCGACGCCCTTGGTCGCCAGCCAGTCGACCGCCACGGCCTCGCCGCCGACGGCGTCGATCAGCCCGTTGGCAACGCCCTGGCGACCGGTGAATATCGAGCCGTCGGCAAGCGCCAGCGCTTGTTCGCGGCTCATCTTGCGGCGTTCGGCGACGATGTCGACGAACCAGTTGTAACTGTCGAGGATGAGCTTGCGAACCATGGCGCGCTCGTCGTCATTGGTCGGCTTGAAGGGAGAGGGCGCGGCTTTCAGCGGCGAGGATTTCACCTCCTCCAGCTTGACGCCGAGTTTGTCCATCAGGCCGCTGACGTCGGGATACTGGATCAGCACGCCGATCGAGCCGACGATCGAGGTCTTGCGGGCAACGATGTGATCTGCGGCACTGGCGATCATATAGCCCGCCGATGCGGCGAGCGTGCCGACTTCCGCCACCACCGGCTTGTCGGCGGCCAGCTTGCGCACTTCTTCATAGATCGATTCACCGCCAACGGTGGTGCCGCCAGGCGAATCGATCGACAGGATCACGCCTTTCACCTTCGATGAAAGACGGATGGTTTCCAGCCGCTTGATCAGTTCCTCGTCCTCGGTGATCGTGCCTTCGATCTTGACCTTGGCAATATGGTCGACCGTCGAGCCGCCGAAATCGTCGCCATAGAACCAGGTTGAAAGCGCAATCACCCCAAGGGCTATAATGCCTATGGCGACGACGCGCCAGAATGTCAGCTTGCGCCGCAAACGGCGGCGGTCGATCAGGTCGTCGGCTCTCAGTGCCATGGTCAGCCTTTCAGTCGGCGGGAGGAGACGCTTTTAGACCATGATCCTCCCATCTGGAAGCAGTTCTCTTTTGCGCATGCCGAGACAAGTCGGCGCCTGGACGTGAGGTGGCTATCCGCGTCGGCAGTCGACGGGGCCGGGTCGGGGCCCTCTCCAGGCGTCGGTCTGCTCACATATTCGTGCAATCGCCACCAGGTCGGGCGACGAGACCGATGGCTGATAAATTTTACGCCGCGTGTCTGTTTCTGCTATGGAGAAGACGCAGTTGTGCGGACTTCGTTTTCGTCTGTACAAAGGCGGCTGTCACATTTTTGCAGTTTTCGTGGGCTTGTGCTTGCTTGAAAGCGCCGGCGTCCCACCTATAGGCGGTGCCCGAGGGCGGGCAGGGTTAGAAGAAAGCAGTGAATGTTAGCGCGACCGATTGAACCGACCGACGCCGAGGCGGTGTTGGCTCCCCCGGCGGACGGCCGGACGCGCGGCGATGCTTTCGACCGTGCACAGCGTCATTCGCGCCGCGTGCGCGTTCTCAAATTTGCCGTGCCGGTGGCCGCAGCACTGATAGCGGTCGCTTTCCCGGTCTACTCCTATCTCGCCGCACCCGTCTCGGTGAAGATTCAGGCGGAAGGCACTGCCTTTTCCAACGGCAAGCTGGTGATGGCCAATCCCAAGCTCAACGGTTTCACCAAGCAGAAGCAGCCTTATTCGATGACGGCGCTGCGTGCCATTCAGGATGTCAGCACGCAAGGTATCATCGAGCTGGAAGGCATCGACGCCAAGGTGCCGATCGCGTCCGACAATGTGGCGGCGGTCAAGGCCTCGCACGGCACCTACGATCGCGACGGCAATACGATGAACCTGACCAGCGACGTGACGATCACCACGACCGACGGCATGCAGGCCAAGTTCAAATCGGTCTTCCTCGACATGGGCAAAGGCACTATGAAGACAGGAGATCCCGTCGATGTCAGCCGTGGCGGGTCGCGGATCACGGCGGATACGATGTCGGTTCAGGACAATGGCAAGATTCTGGTTTTCGAGAACAAAGTGCGCGTCAACATCGATTCCGCCGCCCTGAAGGCGGCACAGGGAAACAGCGGAGAAACCAATGCGGCTCAGTAGTTCGACGCGGCTCGCGGCTGCAACTTCAGCGTTGCTGCTGCTCGGACTCGTGCCGTCATGGGCGCAGACGACCAGTCAATCAGGCCTCAAACTGTCCGGCGACAAGCCGATCCAGATCGAGAGCGACAAGCTGGAAGTCCGCCAGGCCGACAGTGTCGCCATCTTCACGGGCAATGTCAGCGTCGTCCAGGGGCCGACATTGATGAAGGCCGGCAAGATGACGGTCTACTACGTCAAGGACCCCAACGCCGCTGCCAAGGGCACGGAGGCCGCGGGTGCTGCGATGACGGGCTCGGCCAACATCGATCACCTGGAGATCTCCGACAAGGTCTATATCAAGTCGGATGCGCAGATCGCGACCGGCGATCAAGGCAGCTTCGATATGAAGAGCCAGGTGCTGGTGCTTTCGGGCAAAAAGGTCGTTCTGTCGCAAAACGACAACGTTCTGGTGGGCTGCAAACTTACCGTGCAGATGAAAAGCGGGCTGGCTCAGGTGGATCCATGCGCTGGGCAACGCGTCCAGATGTCGATCACACCGCCGCCGAAATCGGGAGCGACGAACCCCTGATGGCCAGCCTGTCGTCGCTGACGGCGCGTCTTCCGGGACGGGCCGCCGGCAAGCTTTCGGCGCCGGCCACGGTGACCGTCGATGCGGGAAAGTTCAAGGGAACCCTGATCGCCAAGGGGCTGACCAAGAGCTACAAGGGCCGCAAGGTCGTCAGCGGCGTCACCATCGGCGTGCGCGCCGGAGAGGCCGTTGGACTGCTCGGCCCCAACGGCGCCGGCAAGACGACCTGTTTCTATATGGTTACCGGCCTGGTGCCGGTGGATGAAGGCACGATCGAGATCGACGGCTTCGATGTCACGTCGATGCCGATGTACCGTCGCGCACGCCTCGGCATCGGCTATCTTCCGCAGGAAGCATCGATCTTCCGCGGCCTCAATGTCGAGCAGAATATCCGCGCCGTGCTGGAAGTGGTCGAAAAGGACCGCAAGGTGCGCGAGCGCAATCTCGACGAACTGCTCGAGGAATTCCACATCAGCCATCTGCGCAAGGCGCCATCCATGTCGCTTTCGGGCGGCGAGCGGCGACGCTTGGAAATCGCGCGAGCGCTGGCGACGCGTCCGGCCTACATGCTCCTCGACGAGCCTTTCGCCGGCATCGATCCGATCGCCGTCGCGGATATTCAACAACTGGTGCGCCACCTGACGGCGCGCGGCATCGGCGTCCTCATCACCGATCACAATGTGCGCGAAACGCTCGGCCTCATCGACCGCGCCTACATCATCCATGCCGGCCAGGTGCTGACCCATGGAAGGGCCGACGAAGTGGTGGCAAACCCGGATGTGCGGCGACTTTACCTCGGCGAGGGTTTCACCCTCTGAGCGTGAAATTTGTTTCCTGACACGATTTTTGCGGTTCGCGCGGCGCTTTTTCCTCGATTTTGCTCCGAGATAACGCTCCGGTAAGCGAGTTTTGCTACCAATTGCCTTGACAAGCAAAAGCCGGGCCAGTTTCTATGGCCGGCTGCAAAATTCCTTTCCGGAAGTCCGGATGCGTAGACGAGGCGTTTGAAACCGAACCATGGCGTTGGCGGCCAAACTACAGCTACGACAATCGCAGTCGCTGGTGATGACGCCGCAACTGATGCAGTCGATTCGGCTGCTGCAGTTCACCCATGTCGAGCTCGAGCATTTCATCGACGAGGAAATCGAGCGCAATCCGCTGCTGGAGCGCGCCGAGCCGCAGGACGATGCCGCCAGCGACCAGGCGCAGAAGATCGAGGCGGAGCCGCAAGCCACCTCCGAAGGCGACTGGTTCGAAAACGAGACGCAGTGGAGCGCGGAGGCGATCTCGGACAAGCTCGACACGTCGCTGGAAAACCTGTTTCCCGACGACCCGGGCACCAGCGAGCGGCTCGGTCCCGACCTGACGGCGCAATGGAAATCGGCTTCCGGCAATGGCGCGGGTTCCTCATCCGAGTGGTTTGACGCCGGCGATATGGCGACTGCTGCGATCACGCTGCGCGACCATGTCGGCGAGGTCGGCGGCGATCAGACGTGCAG
>NZ_RZQE01000317.1:0-6958 GCF_004022955.1 Mesorhizobium sp. M7A.F.Ca.US.002.01.1.1
GACAATCGCCCCGGAGACGGGCACCGGCCTCGATTACTATCCGCTTCCCGCCACGGGCGAACGGTTTCCGATCGCCGATCCGGCGCTGCCGCCTCGCCTTGCGCCGCGGCCGGCGGACGACGCCGATTATCTGAAAGCGATGTTCGAAGGCATCGCCGCGATCGAAGCGCTCGGCTATGACAGGCTTGCCGAACTCGGCGCGCCCACGCTGATATCGGTCAGGAGCGTCGGAGGCGGGGCAGCGAACCCGGCCTGGACGGCAATCCGGCGTCGCAGGCTCGGCGTCGATTTCCTGCCCGCGCTTTCCGACGAGGCCGCCGCCGGCACGGCGCGGCTGGCGCTGATGAGTGCAAGCCGGGCAGGACTCCTATGAGCGCGAAAACGATCGAACGTCTCGACGGCCTCGGGCCGCTGGCGGAGCGCTATAATGTGTTTCTGCTCGACCAGTTCGGCGTGCTGCACGACGGCACGCGGCCCTATCCAGGCGCAGTGGCAGCGCTATCGGCGCTGAAACGCGCCGGCAAGACCGTGGTGCTGGTTTCGAACTCCGGCAGGCGGGCTCAGCCCAATGAAAGCCGGCTCATAAAACTCGGCTTCGAAGCGGGAAGCTGGGATCATTTCGTTTCTTCCGGCGAGGTGGCGTGGCGATCCTTTGGGGAGATGGCGGCGTCGGGAAAGCTGCGCCCGGGGACAAAATGCCTGCTGATCAGCCGCGACAATGACCGCTCCGCGATCGAAGGCCTGCCATTTGCGCTGACCGGGTCCGGCGATGAGGCCGAGCTGGTGCTGATCGCGGCCAGCGAGGGTGACCGCTTTGACTTTGACCATTATCGCAGGCTGTTCGCGCCGGCGGCGGAGCGGCGGGTGCCGTGTTTCTGCACCAATCCCGACATCATCATGCTGACGGCCGTTGGCCCTCGCTTCGGCGCCGGCCGGCTGGCCGATCTCTACGAGAGCCTGGGCGGCAGCGTTACCCGCATCGGCAAGCCCGACACGGCGATTTTCGACGCCGCGCTGGCGCTGGCCGGCGAGCCGGACCGTGGCACCGTGGTCTGCGTCGGCGACAGCGTCGAACACGACATATCGGGGGGAAACAGCACCGGCATCGCCACCGCGCTGGTGCTGAGCGGAATACTGGCGGACACACCGGATCTCGCCGCTGTTTTCGACGAACAGCAGGCCTGGCCGGACTACATCATGGACAGCTTCAGCTTCCGCTGACCGCTTCCAGCATGCGCCGCGCGCTCTCCTCGTCGGTGATCAGGATGGTTGGGGCGATGAGGGTCATGGCGCCGAGCAGCGCTTCGGTTTTCTCCTCGCCACCGGAGGTGAGGATGCGGATCGGTGCCTTGCGCAGACGGTCGACATCCACCGACATCACGTGGCTGTTGACGGGGTGGTCGACCAGATCGCCGTTGCGGTCGAAGAAATGGAACAGGAGGTCACCCACGGCGCCACGCGCAAGCAGGGCCTCCCGATCCGCCTCCTCGAGGAAGCCACCACGAGAGAAGGTGGTGGCCGAGGCGATCCCGCCGACGCTCAGCAGAACGGCATCGAGCACGTCGGCCATTTCGAAAATCTCCTGCAGGCCGCAGCGCTCGATCAGGGCGATCTTGGTCTCGACGCTGTCGACCACGGCTGGTGTCGGCATCAGATAGCCGTCGCCCTGGAATATCTGAGCGAAGCGCCAGGCGAACTCGGCTGGGTTGACCCGGCGCACAACGCCGACACCGCCAAGCAGCGAAATCACCTTGAAGTCGGTGAGCGACTTGGCGCTGATGAAAGGCAGGCTCGAGAACAGCGTCTGCCCCCAGCCGACACCGACCCGCATGCCGGACTTCATCGTGTCCGACAGGAAGCTGCCGGTTTTGGCGCTGATCGCTGGTATGGGATCGGCATCGGCTGCCGAAAGCGGCGCCACCAGAGCCTGCTGCAGCCCGAACGTCTTCTCCAATGCGCGCTCAAGCCGCACGATTTCCGACAATTCGCTCTCGATGGTGATCTTCACTTCGTTGCGCGCCCGGGCATCCGCCAGCATGCGCACGATGGTGACGCGACCGACGCCGAGCACGTCGGCGATCTCGTTCTGCGTCATCTGTTCGACGAAATACATCCAGGCGGCGCGAATCCTGAGGCGATCCGTCCGGCTTTCGCTGGCGACCTGCTCGGTTGCCTCGCCTCGACCGTCTTCGCTTTCGCCCTGTCGTCGTCTGCCCAAGTCTGTCTCTCCCCCTGCGGCGACGGACGAGGGCGCCGCCGCCGATTCTGCATGCTGGTCTAGTATCGCCTATTGATCTACCTATCGATAGGAACAATGTAGAGAGTGGCGGCTGCCCGGTCGGCTATCCGCAGCAAATTTCAAGGCGATCCGCGATGCTCCGACAAATCTCCGAAGATGTCCGCGTCAATCTGAAGGACCGGCTGCGGGAAGTCCGCGAAATCATCCGCCAGAGCCGCCATGACGGCAGCGGCGATGCCAGCATCCTGCGCGAAGCAACCAGCCATCTGCCACCGTTTCCAGGCAAGGGCATCGAAGGCCTGCTCAGCCATGCCGCGAGTGCCGTCGACGAAGCACTGTCGATCGCCGAAGCTTTCGTCCCGCATGAGCGCCCGATCAAGGTGGACGGCACCACGGTGAAGGGCCTCGGCACCTATTTCCCGGTCGGCATCGAGGATCGCCAACTGGACGCCGAGCGCCTGTTCCGGCGCGATATGTATTATCTGACCAAAGCGGTGCTTGCCGGCCTGAACATCGACAATGCCCGCATCCACGAAGCCGATTTCGCGGCCGTCCATGCCACGATGCGCAAGCGGCATGGCGATCTCCTGGCCGCATTGGCCGCGCCGGGTGCCGGACTGCAGGCAATCGCGGCCACCTGCTCGGCGCTGCTGGTCGAGTGCCTCAATCAGCGTCCCGTTCGCTTTGCCGAGACCGTGCCGGGAACGCCGGCGGGCGGCCGGGCGCTCGACATAAGCTGCCTGGCGCCGCTCGCTTTGGCCTGCGGCCTGGCGACCACCGGCAGGGACGGCGCGCCGGAGCCGGATATGCTGGAGATCGCCATCCTGGCGGCGGATATTCGCCACGATCGCATCGTTCAGGCTTGCGCCAAGGCAAACCCGATCGCTGAGCTGACACCGGTCTTCGCCACCTTGCTTGCCCATCTGCCGTAGTCAGCCGGCCTGGGCTAGCCTTCGGCGGCCATGGCCATGATCGCTTTCTTGGCGCGCTGGATGGAAGCCGGGCTCATCGAGAGTTCGGTCAGCCCCATCTTCACGAAGGTCGCAATCAGATCCGGACGGCCGGCCGCCTCACCGCACATGCCGACCATGATACCGGCGGCGACGCCGGCTTTTGCCGTCATTTCGATCGCCGATATGACGGCCGGATTGGTGACATCGTTGAGCTTGGCGACGGTCGGATTGAGCCGGTCGGCGGCCATGATGTACTGGGTCAGATCGTTGGTGCCGATCGAGAAGAAAGCGACCTCCTTGGCCAGCGCCGGGGCGATCAGCACGGCGGCCGGGGTTTCGATCATGACGCCGAGATCGAATGATGCGTGCGGCACGCCTTCGGCTTTCAGCTCGGCCGTGCATTCGTCAACCAGCACGCGCGTCTGCCTGACCTCCGAGATGTCGGACACCATCGGCAGCATCACCTTGATGTTGCCGTGCACGGCTGCGCGCAACAGCGCCCGCAACTGGCGCTTGAAGATGTCGGGCCGGTCGAGACACATGCGGATGCCGCGCCAGCCGAGGAAGGGGTTTTCCTCGTCGGGAAATTCGATGCCGGCAATCGGCTTGTCACCGCCGATGTCGAGCGTGCGCACAATGACCGGATAAGGCGCAAAAGCCTTGGCCAGCGCCGCATAGGTCTCGGCCTGCATGTCTTCCGAGGGCAGATGCATATGGCGCATGAACAAAAGCTCGGTGCGGAACAGGCCGATGCCCATGGCACCAGCCTCTTGCGCCGCTTCGATTTCCTCGAGTGAGCCGATATTGGCCGCCACCTCGATGATCCTGCCGTCCGCGAGCTTCGGCGTCACCGTCTTGAAGATGGTCAGCCCGGCGCGCTCCTTTGCCGCCGCTTCGACGCGGCCGGCGAAATCGGCACGGGTCGCCTCGTCGGGGTCGATGATCACATGGCCGGCATTGCCGTCGAGCGCGACGTCTCGCGCGGTACGCAAGGCATTGACCTGGTCGCCGAGGCCGAGCACTGCCGGAATGCCGTGCGAGCGCGCGATGATGGCGATGTGCGAGGTGGCGCCGCCATGGCCGCACACCACGCCGCCGATACGCTTCAGCGGCGCGCGTGCCAGATCCCAGGCGCCGATGTCGTCGGCGATCAGGATAGCGCCTTCAGGGATGTTTTCGAGGCTGACATCGTCTTGGCCCAGCAACACCAGGCAAATCTGCCGCCCGACCGCATGAACGTCATCCGCCCGCGCGTTGAGATAGTGATCGTCGACGGCGCTGAACTCGGCGGCAATGGTGGAGGCGGCGGTGATGACGGCGGAAACCGCGTCGTTGCCGCCCTTGATCAGGCCCTCGGCCTCACCAGTCAGGCTGTCGTCGGCGGCGATATCGCGCAGCGCGGCGACGATGCCGCGGTCTCCAGCCGACAGGCTGTCCTGCGCCAACGCATGATCCATGCGGGCCTGGACGGCGCCGACAGCCGTGCGGAACCGGTCGATCTCGCCTTCTATCTCCTCGGCCCGCAACATCCGGCCCTGTCCAGCGATATCGGGTGGGAAATGCGCAAAGGCCGGGCCGACGGCGAAACCTTCGCTGGCGGCCACGCCACGCAAGCGGTTTGCCCCGCCAGGTGCCGCCAGCACGGATCCCGGCGCGGGTGCCGCTTCCTGCCCGGCATCGTTGGCTGGGCTCTGCGCTTCCGCTTCATCATCGAGGCCGGCCCGCGGATTCTCGAGATAGCCGATCAGCGCCTCGAGCGCCTCGATGGCATCGGCGCCATTCGCCCGCACCGTGACTTCCTGGTTCTCCTTGACCGCCAGCAGCATCAGCTTGACCGAACTCTTGGCGCTGACCGCCTTGCCGTCCTTGACCAGTTCGACGTCGGATTCGAAGCCCTTGGCGAGCTTCACGAACCGCGTCGCGGGACGGGCGTGCAAACCTTCATGCACTCTGACGATGGTCGAGCGTTCCATGGCAAATACTCTGGTTTTGGGCGCCGCTCCCAACATGGGCCGCGGCGCGAATGCTGTCAGGCGGCGATGGTGATGATCGCGCCGGTCTTCAGGGCGGCCACGAGCGCTTGCGGATCGACTTGCGACGCACAGATCTCGCCCGGTCTCTCGGCCTCGGTAGCGCCGTTGAACGAAATGACGACATGACCCATTTCCAGCACCTTGCTCCACGCGCTGGAGCCGACCGCTGTGATCACAGCGGCAACCGGGCCGAGGGTGATCGAAGCGCCCTTGGCGGGCGCTCCGTCACTTGGTCCCTGCTCCGCCTTGTGGAGCACCGAAACCTCGGCAAGCTCCGGCGGCGAGCCATCCGCAAACAGGATGACCACGCCCCCTTCGGCAAGGTCCGCCACTTCGGGGCCGATGGCAGTGACCCGTGTTCTCAAAAGAACCGTCATATGGCGAACCTCATTTCTCAACTTTCCCTAGAGCGGTGAACCGCACTATCTCTTTGTTTTGACGCAATTTCCAAGGGAAAGCATTGTGCGCTTTTCCCGGAATTGCCTTAGAACACGATCAGGCTGACGACCCAGGCGATCAGCACCGAGACCGGACCCATGATCTGGCGGCTGATGAGCACCGCCGGAACGCCGATTTCGATCGTCTTAGGCTTGGCCTCGCCGAGCGCCAGGCCGACGGGGACGAAGTCGCAGCCCACCTGGGTATTGTAGGCAAACAGCGCCGGCAGTGCCATTGCCGGCGAAATCGTGCCGTTGGCGATCTGCGGGCCGATGATGGCAACGCCGATGACCTGCGCGATGACAGCGCCTGGCCCGAGGATGGGCGACAGGAACGGCAGGCCGCAGATCGCCGAGATGATCAGCAGGCCGACGATGTTGTTGGCCAGCGGACCCATCGGCTGCGCCAGCACATCGCCGATCCCGGTATACAGGATCAGACCGATGAGCATGGTCACGAAGGCCATGAACGGCAGCACGTTGCGGATGACCTGGTCGATGGTGCGGCGGCCGGCATTGAAGAAGATGCCGACGATACGTCCCATGACGCGGCCGATCGTGCTGATGAGGCCGATCAGCCCACCTTCGCTCGGCAGCGGCTGTGGTGCCGCGGTCGCATTGTTGCTTGAACTCATCGCTGCTGCTCCCCCTGCAGTCGTGATCGTTTCGGATCCGTCCGCCATTGTGATGTTGGCCGGCTTCACGCCCGAAACGTAGATGTCCTCGGTGATGAACTGGGCCAGCGGCCCGGATTGACCGACCGGCGTCAGATTGACGGTCGGGATACGTTTGCGCGGATAGACGCCGCATCGTGCGGTGCCGCCGCAATCGACGACGACAACCGCCATCTCGCTTTCGATCGGCGGTGCCCTGAAGCCGTCGACGGCCTCGGCGCCGGTCATGTCGGCGATGAGCTGCGCCACCGGGTGAATGCCACCACCGGTGACGGAAACCACCTTGCTGCGCTGTTCGGTCGGCTCGATGATGAGCGGGCCACCCCAGCCGGTTTTGCCCTGGGAGATCTTTACGGCTTTATATGTCTTGGCCATGATGTCCTCCCCGCCCTTACAGCTCGACGCCTTGGCGGCGTGCCATGATCGCGGTGATGCGTTCGGTCAGCATGCCCTTGAGCAGGATGACGACGAGGCCGACGATGGCGTACCAGATCGCCACCTTGACGTGGTAGCCGGCGACGACGACGCCCTTCTTTTCCAGCTCCAGCAGCGCGACGAGAATGCCACCCCAGACGAAATACTCGCCGGGATTGATGTGCGGGAACAGGCCGAGCGGCGGGGG
>NZ_RZQE01000318.1:0-6938 GCF_004022955.1 Mesorhizobium sp. M7A.F.Ca.US.002.01.1.1
GTAGGCGTCGATCTTCGCGCCGACGAGCCGCATTGTCATTGAAAGATATGTTGTGGTCACTTCGCCGATCGACAGCCGTTCGCCCGGCCGAAACCAGACGATGACGCCGGTCATCATCTGGATCAGCGCCATGGCGGTCAGTCCGGTGTCGTCGATGCTGAAGGCGCCCGTCTCGGCGCCGTCGCGCAGGATGGTGCGCAGCTCCTTCTCGTAGGCAGTGCGCATGCGCAGGATCTGCGTCAGCCTTTCCGGCGACAGGCTGCGCAATTCCATGTTCGACACATGCGTGGCGTGCCGTCGCTCGATGTGGAAAGTGATGTGGTTTTCGACATAGGCCGAAAGCCGCTGCACGGGATCCGCATTAACCGGGCGAGCTGTTTCCCACGCTTCGGTCAAACCTTCCATGTGCTCGCGCATCAGCATGAACAGAAGCTCTTCCTTGGTCGGAAAGTAGCGGTAGAGCGCGGCCGCCTGTACGCCGACCTCGGCTGCGAGCTGTCGCATCGACATCGCCTCGTAGCCAAAACGCGCGATCAGATTGACCGCCGCCTCACGAATGGTCGCTTCGGTCTTTTCGCCATCAGACCCGGCGGTGCGTGCCATGTCAGCTCCTCTGCGGAGCAATAATAAAACGAACGTTTAATTAATTCAAGGCGCTCAATCCAAATCCGCCTTCATGCCACGATCCTGAACCCAACAGAGGCGTTGTCTGCCTCCAACTCCTCGACGTCGACCTTGGAAACCAAAGCCCCGGCCGGCCCTTTCCAGAGGCGCTCGATCATTGTCGAGACCGCCTCATCGAGGCCTGCGATCTCGGCCGTTACGGACCCGTCCGCTTCATTGCAAACCCAGCCCGCAAGACCAAGGCCCGTGGCCTCATCCCGGGCCCAGGCTCTGAAGCCGACGCCTTGCACGTTACCGTAGACGCGTGCGTGCACTTTCCTGCGATGACCAGCCATGAATCTCTCCAAGCCTGTCTCGTTTTGAATCTGGCGCACGACCTGAGGAATGCAACCTGCGCGCGGACGCAATAGCTGGGCCTTCCGGCTTTAGCTGGCCTTCTGGCCTTGAATTTAATTGACTCAGTCCACTAATTTAGGAAAATGGAACTGCTTTATTAGGAGCTGGCCGCAAATGTTGGACGAACGCAACGCATTGGTGGCCGATGTCCGGCGCTTCAATCGCTTCTACACGCGCACTGTCGGCCTTCTCGACGAGACGCTGACACAAAGTGCATTCACTTTGACCGAGGCGCGCGTGCTGTTCGAACTGGGTCACCGCAGCAACCCGGCTTCCGCCGAAATCGCCGGCGAGCGAGGTTTCCTGGTTGGTGCTTTTCGGCTGGAGAATGGCCCGGCGGCCTCCGAAATATCGAGACAGTTGCGTGTCGATGCCGCCTATCTGACGCGGATCCTGCGCAAGTTCGCGGGCCAGGGGCTGACCGAGGCCAGAACGGACCCGGCTGACCGGCGCCGAAGGGTCCTCTCGCTGACCGCAAGGGGCGAGGCAGCGCTTGCCAGGCTGCAGGCGGCGGCCGATCGGGATACGGCGCGGCTGATCGAAAGCGTACCCGACGACAGGTTGCATGAACTGCGCAGCGCCTTGCGCAAGGCGGGGGAATTGCTGGGTGATCCCACCCGTGAAAGCGGTGAGGTGACGTTGCGGCCGCACCGCGTCGGCGATGTCGGCTGGGTCGTGCAGCGCCAGGCCCAACTTTATGCCGAGGAATATGGCTGGACGATCGAGTTCGAGGCCATGCTCGCCGAGATCGGCGCCGATTTCATTCGCAATTTCGTGCCCGGCCGCGATTTCTGCTGGATCGCCGAGCGCGGTGGTCAGCCGGTCGGCGCGGTGTTCCTGGTTCATCAGGATGACAAGGTGGCCAAGCTGAGAATGCTGCATGTCGAGGCGTCGGCGCGCGGCTTCGGCATCGGCAAACGACTGGTGGCGGAATGCGTGAACCAGGCCCGGGCTTGCGGCTACACCAAGCTGGTTCTGTGGACCAACGACATCCTCGTTGCGGCGCGCGCGATCTACGAACGTGCCGGCTTCAGGCTGGTCTCGCAGGAGCACCACCGCAGCTTCGGCAAGGATCTGACCGGCCAGACCTGGGAAATGGATTTGTAGGCGGCTTTTGCTGCCGGTTGCGCGCCAGCGGTATCCTAATTGCCCCGCGCTGCCGCCAAAGCACCGGGAAGTTCCTCGGCAAAAATGTCGAGCTCGTGATCGAGGCCGACGCTGACGCGGATGCAGCGGTCGAGCCGTGGCACCATCGGCTTGCGGATGAAGACGTCGCGTGACAGCAGGGCTTGCAGAAGTTTCAGCGCGAAGGCGCCATCGCCGCAGCAATCGATGGTGACGAAATTGGTCGCCGACGCCAGTGGCTTCAGCCCGTTCGCCTCGGCAATGCCGGCGATGCGTCGGCGGCCGGCCGCGACCCGCGCCACCACGCTTTGCAGATAGTCCTGATCGGCGAGCGCCTCGACGCCGGCGATCTGCGCCATGCGGCTGACGCCGTAATGGTTGCGGATCTTCTCGAAGTCGCGGATCACCTGGGCCTCGGCGATCGCATAGCCGCAGCGTATGCCCGCCAGCCCGTACGCCTTCGAGAAGGTTCGCATGCGGATGACGTTTGGCCTGGAGATATCGATCGGCGGCAGCGCCGAGGCCGGCCCGAGTTCGCCATAGGCCTCGTCGAGCACCAGCATGGTGGTTTCCGGCAGCGCCTCGATGAAGCGGATGATCTCGCTCGCCTCCCACCAACTGCCCATCGGATTGTCGGGGTTGGAGAGATAGACCAGCGGGGCCTTGTCCCTGCGCACCGCCGCCAGCAGGCCATCCAGGCTTTCCCGGTCGTTCTCGTAAGGGACCGTCACCAGTCGTCCGCCGACACCGGCGATGTGGAAGTTGAAGGTCGGATAAGCGCCGAGCGATGTGACCACAGCATCGCCGGGCGCCACATACATGCGTGCCACCAGAGCGAGCAGGCCATCTATGCCTTCGCCGACAACGACGTTCTCTGCTTTTACGCCGTGATGCGCGGCTACCGCCACCTTCAGATCGTGATTGTCGGGATCGCAATACATCCACATGTCGCCGGCGATCTCGGCCATGCGGGCGATGACGCGTGGCGAGGGACCAAAGCTGCTCTCATTGGCGCCGATGCGGGCGCGAAAAGCGCGGCCACGCTCGCGCTCCTGCGCTTCGGGGCCGACAAACGGCACCGTCGAGGGAAGCGCTGCGATGAGCGGCATGAGGGGAGGGCGCTGATGCATGGTGGAAGCTCGCTTGAAAGGGCCTTCTTGCTAGCGCGCCGGATGGGTCGGTGCAAGTTGCCGCTGGGCAGATCCGTAACGCTGGATTCTTTCGGCCGCTTTTGCTAGCGAGACGTGATGAACAACCGTCTGCCGCCTGCTTGGTCAAAGCACATCAAGCCCGGACCCGCGCCGAAAGCGAAGGGGCCGATACTCAAGCCGACAATGAGCCAAGAAAACGCTCAATCGCGAGCGCAGGCCGACGAAGCGCTGCTGAACCAGGCCTATGCCCTTCAGCAGGCCCAGCGGCTCGACGAGGCCCAGGATCTGTGCCTTCGGGTGCTGGCGCGCACGCCAAACCATCCGCTCGCTCTGTATATCCTGGGGACCCTATACCAGCGTTACGATGACGAGATGGCCTTGCGGTATTTCGCGCGGGCGGTCGGCGAGGAACCTAAAAACCCCTACTACCACCTCAGCCTGGGCGAGGCCTATGCGAAGGTCAGCGAATATTCGCCAGCCATCAGGCATATGCTGTATGCTTTGGAACTGCAGCCCGGCCTTATCGAGGTGCTTTGTGCCCTGGGGCACGCCTACACCAAGTTTGACAAACCCGGCATGGCTTTGCCGCTCTACGAGAAGGCGCTCAAGATCAACCGCGATCATCCCAAAGTGCGGGCGGGGCTGGCCAGTGCGCTCAGCGGCCTGGGGCGCATGGATGAGGCCGCCGCCTGTCTGAAAGAAGCAATCGGACGTCGCATCGACGTGCCGACTGCCTACAACGACCTTGTGCAGACGAAAAAATTCACCGAAGAGCCGGAGGAACTCCAATCCATCCTGCGTGAACTCGGCAATCCCAAGCTTGATCCGGACAGTGCTTACAAGCTCCATCACGCTGCCGGCAAGGTGCTGAACGACCTCAAGCGCTACAGTGAGGCATTCGACCATTTCAACAGGGCGAAACGGGCCTCCGGCTACATCTTCGATATCAATCTGTATCGCCGCTGGATCGACTCCCTGATTGAAACCTTCACGCCGGACTTTCTGGCGGCCAGGGCCGGCTATGGAAATCCTTCCGAAGTGCCTGTGTTCGTGGTCGGCATGCCGCGGTCGGGCACAACGCTCACGGAACAGATCTGCGCCAGCCATCCCGATGTTCAAGGGGCAGGCGAGCTTAACAAATTGAGGCGGGTCGCCAATGCAATCGGCCTTAAAACCTCATCGGCTGGCGATTTGAGCCGGCCGGCCATGTCGGTCACGCAAGACCTGTCCAGAACGCTGGCGGAAGAGCATCTGTCCTACCTTAGGGAGTGGGCGCCTGCCGCGCTTCGCGTGGTCGACAAGATGCCGCACAATTTTGAAATGATCGGCCTTATCGGTCTTCTCTTTCCCAACGCGCGCATCATTCATTGCCGCCGTGACGCCATCGACAATTGCGTCTCTTGCTTTGTCCAGACCTTCAACAAAGGACACAGCTACAATACTGATTTGCGGATACTGGGTCTGTACTATCGTGAGTATGACCGACTGATGCGCCATTGGAACGAGGTTTTTCCAGGCCTTATATTCGAAAATCGCTACGAAACGCTGGTCGAGGATCAGGAGGCGCAGTCACGCCGCCTCATAGATTACCTTGGGCTGCCCTGGGATGACGCCTGCCTGCGTTTTTTCGACAGGGATGGTTCGGTCAACACGCCCAGCCGCTGGCAGGTCCGCCAACCGATCTACAAATCGTCCGTCAAGCGCTGGAAGAATTATGAAGGCGAGATCCAGCCACTCATCGATGCTTTGGGCGACTTGGCGGACGCGTAATTCAAACGAGTCTGGCGTGCCTCTCATGCGCGCACGCCTCCTCGATTTTGGTTGGCACTGCTGAGCTGAAGAAGCGCAGGGATGCGCGTGATTCCGCCCCCGATGGTCCCAAACGCAGTCGCTCGGTTGGTCGATTATTTTCTACGGGTCGACCCTCGAAGCGCTTGGTCGCCAACGCGCCGGCCGCAGTGTCCGAAGCTGCCTATGAGGCCAGATCTGGTGGATTCAACTGGTTTTTTTTGGTAGCTAGGGACCATGAACAGCCGCCTGCCGCCCGCTTGGTCCAAACACCTGAAAACTCGGTCCGGACCGCAAATCCCGCAGTCGAAAATCGTGCAGCCCAGGGCGGCCTCTCTGTCGCACGTCCAAGCCGACGACGCACTGCTCAGGCAGGCCTTCAACCTTCAGCAGGCAGATCGGTTGGCGGAGGCAGAGGCGCTATGTCAGCGCGTTTTGGCGCGCAATCCCCGACATCCTCTTGCTTTGTATTTGTTGGGCACCTTTGCGCTCGATCTGGATGACGAGATGGCCATTCGCTGTTTTGAGAGGGCCGTGAGGGAAGCACCTCAAAATCCGCACTATCACCTGACGCTGGGTGAAACCTATTTGAAGGTCGGCGAACATTCCGATGCGATCCGCCATCTTGAGGTTGCCTGCCAGCTGAAAGGCGACTGGGTTGAAGCGCTTTGCGCACTTGGGCGCGCCTACACCGAATTCGGCAAGGCCGATCTTGCGGTGCCGCTTTATGAGAAAGCGCTTGAAATCGACAGCGGCCGTTCCGCCATTCGAATGGGACTGGCCAATGCGCTTGTAAGCCTGGGCCGGATGGACGAGGCGGCGGGATATATGAAGGAGGCGATCAGTCACCGTCAGGATATCGCGGCCGCCTACAACGGCCTGGCCAGCATCCGAAAATTCTCTGAAGAGCCGGCGGAATTGAAATCCATTCTGACCGAGTTGAAAAATCCGGGACTCGACAGGAAAAGCATACAGCAGTTCCACCATGCGGCCGGGAAGATACTGAACGATATCAGGCGCTACGACGACGCGATCGGCCATTTCCGCCAGGCAAAGGAACTTTCAACCCGCCGCTTCGGTATGGAGTCCTATCGGCGCAGCGTCGATTTCATGATAGAACTGTTCGATCCCCGGATGCTGGCCGCCAAGGCAGGTCATGGAAGCACATCGGACGTGCCTGTTTTCGTGCTTGGCATGCCGCGTTCCGGCACCACTTTGACCGAGCAGATCCTTGCTAGCCATCCCGACGTCCATGGAGCCGGTGAGCTGACAAAGGTTCGGCGCATCACCAACAGGCTGGCGCCGAAAACACGCTCGCCGGAGGAATTCCGAAAATCCGTCCTGGATATGACAGTTGATCAGTCGAAGTCCCTGGCCGATGAATATCTCACCCATATCAGGCAACGATCGCCCGACGCGCTGCGGGTAGTGGACAAGCTGCCGCATAATTTTGAGCTTATCGGCCTTATAAGGATCTTGTTCCCCAAGGCACAAATCATTCACTGCCGTCGCGATGCCATCGACAATTGCATCTCGTGCTATTTCCTGAGTTTCAACGAGGACAATATCTACAACGCCGATCTCCATACACTCGGACTATATTATCGCGAGTACGACCGGCTTATGCGGCATTGGGACAAGGTGTTTCCAGGGCAAATCCTGCAGAACCGCTATGAGGACATGGTCTCTGACCAGGAAGGCCAATCGCGCCGCCTGATCGACCATCTGGGACTGCCCTGGGACGACGCCTGCCTGCGATTCTTTGACAAGGGCGGCGCGGTGAACACGTTCAGCCGCTGGCAGGTTCGACAACCGATCTACAGCTCGTCCGTCAGTCGCTGGAAGAATTATGGC
>NZ_RZQE01000319.1:0-6909 GCF_004022955.1 Mesorhizobium sp. M7A.F.Ca.US.002.01.1.1
CCGCCAAATGCTTCCAGCGGCGGCTGGGTCGACGCGGATGGGCGGGCTGGAAGGCTCGAACCGGCGGTGAAGGCAAACATGGCTACGGCGGAACAGTCCTGACGGAAAACGGGATGATTGTCGCATCCTTCGTTTTCGAGGATGCGCTGCGCGCCGACGCTAGAACAGCCATTGATCAACTGCACAATGCGGGTCTGCACGTGGAGATGCTCTCGGGCGACACCGCCAAAGCCTGCTCGGAGGTTGCGGACGTTCTGAGTGTCGATGACTTCGTCCCTTGCCTCCTGCCGTCCGGCAAGGTCGAACGCATCGAGAGTCTGGCGAGAGACGGGCACAAGGTCCTGATGGTTGGCGACGGGCTCAACGACACGCCGGCGCTGAGCGCTGCGCATGTCTCGATCGCGCCCGCCACGGCCGCCGACATTGGCCGCAATGCAGCCGACTTCGTTTTTCTGCGCGAAAGCCTCCTGGCCATCCCACTGGCGCTGGACGTCTCGCGCCAGGCAGGACGCTTGATCCGGCAGAACATCGTCATCGCGATCGTCTACAATGCGGTCGCGGTACCGATCGCCATCCTCGGGCACGTCACGCCTTTGATAGCGGCGGTCGCCATGTCCGCCTCGTCGCTGCTTGTCATTGGCAATGCGCTGCGCCTGCGCTCGTCAGAGCCAATTTCACCGGCCAAGAACATTCGCCGCGAAAGACTGGCCAACGCCAACGAACTGGTCGGATCGTCATGACCACTCTCACTTACCTCATACCTGTCGCGCTTTTTCTGGGCGCACTCGGCCTGTCCGGCTTCCTGTGGGCGTTGAGAAGCGGTCAGTACGAGGATCTCGACGGCGCGGCGGAGCGCATTCTCATCGAACGCGACGACGGCGCGGAGAGTGCCCCCCGTTCCAAGTGACTCAGATCAAAGCGCCGCGTGTCGCAATGTCCCATCGTCGTCTGACAAAAATCAGGAGGTGAGCATGCAAGCCGAAGCCATAATGACGAAGCCAGTCATCACAACGGATGCGAACGCGACGATTGCCGAAGCAGTCGAGCTCATGCTCTCAAACAAAATAAGCTGCCTCCCGGTAACGGGCAGCGACGGTGCCCTTGTTGGCATTGTAAGCAAAAGCGACTTCTTGCGCCGAGAGGAACTGGGAACTGAGCGGGCGCGTCCTCGCTGGCTGGAGTTTGATCTTGGCCCGGGCACAATCGCCGATGACTAATCGCGCTCGAACGGCCGGATCATTCATCAGGTGATGGTTACAAACGTCATTTCGGCGCCTCCAGGCGCCTCGATTGCTGATATTGTAAACTTGATGATGCAACACCGCATCAACAATGTGCCGATTGTCGATCGGGAAAGGGTCGTCGGAATCGTCACGCGAACTGATTTGCTACGTGTCCTGATCCGCACCACGTCGAAACAGGGCACCACGCCACCCGATGACGACCTGATCCGCAAGGCTATACTTGCCGAGCTGCAGGGACAATCGTGGGGCGGTGGTGACTTGATTGATGTTAGGGTCAGCGACGGCGTCGTCGAACTGACCGGGGCGATTGTCGACGAGCGTCAACGGAAAGCTGCAATCGTTGCAGCGGAGAACGTTGCCGGCGTCGGGCAAGTCAAGGACAGCCTCTTCCTCGGTACAGATCCGCTCTCCGTGAGGATGGTTTCGTAGCTGCGGAAAAGCGGGGACGCAAAGAAGAGTCCTGTTGGGTTCTGCTCGCTTCCTACATCGCTTGGATGTGAGGCCGTTGGCGCCTCCTGCGGCGTGTAGCGCCCTTCATGCTTGGCGAGCACGCTGTCGGCAGGCGCACTGACGGAAATGCGATGGCCGTTGCCCTCTGTCGAGGTGGGCTTGGCCACCTTGCAAACTCAGATCTATCTGCAGAACGATACCGGCGGCTGATCTTCAGAGAGCCGCCAGTGACTGCGCAGGCTTGCAGAAAGATGCGACACCAAAACTGCAGCATATCAAACTTGGCTCACAAGACTGACGCAATCCGAGGGCTGTTGTTTCTGGGATTAACATCCGCCAATTTGCGCCAGCGCAAAGAAACGCTGCGTCAGGTCCGATAGTTTCTACTCATCCGCAACGGTAGAAAGACAGGAGACTGACATGATCACGCGACGCGAGGCCCTTTTCGGAGCAGCCATTGGCGCTGCCGCCGTGGCGGCATTGCCGGCATTTTCGGCAACGGTGACAAAGGCAGACATTCAGGGGCTCCCCCGGGAAAAGATCAAGCTCGTGGCGCCGCCGTTCGTGCATCCGCATCACCAGATCGCCGAGGGCGGACCGAAGATCCTCGAGTTCACCATGTCGATCGAGGAAAAGCCTGTCGTCATCGACGCCGATGGCACGAAGCTCAATGCGATGACCTATGCCGGCTCGATCCCCGGCCCGCTGATGGTCGTGCACCAGGACGACTATGTCGAACTGACGCTCATCAACCCCGATACCAACTCACTCGCCCACAACATCGACTTTCACGCCGCGACCGGCGCTCTGGGCGGCGGCGGTCTCACGCTGATCAATCCCGGCGAACAGGTGACCTTGCGCTTCAAGGCGACGCGGACGGGAACGTTCGTCTATCACTGCGCCCCTGGTGGTCCGATGATCCCTTGGCATGTCGTCTCCGGCATGAATGGCGCAATCATGGTGCTGCCGCGCGACGGACTCAGGAACGACAAGGGCGAGCCGGTCAAATACGACAAGATCTTCTACATCGGCGAGAGCGACTTCTATATTCCGCGCGACGAGAAGGGCAATTTCAAGAGCTACGAATCGGCCGGCGACGGCTACGACGACATCGTCAAGGTCATGCGCGGGTTGATCCCGACGCATGTCGTGTTCAACGGCAAGGTCGGATCCCTGACCGGTGACAACGCCATGAAAGCCAAGGTCGGCGAAACCGTCTTGATCGTCCATTCACAGGCCAACCGCGATACGCGACCACATCTCATCGGTGGACACGGCGACTATGTTTGGGAACAAGGAAAATTTGCCAACCCGCCGGCTAAGGACCTGGAAACCTGGTTCATCCGTGGCGGCTCGGCGGGCTCGGCGCTCTATACGTTCCTGCAGCCCGGTGTCTACGCTTACGTCAACCACAATCTGATCGAAGCCGTGGAACTCGGGGCGACCGCTCACTTCATGGTCGAGGGCGATTGGGACGACGACCTGATGACACAGGTCGAGGCGCCTAAACCCATCGCCACCAACTGACGGCACTCCAATTTGCCCGGACGGCGATGCTGTCCGGGCATGGACAAAAGCCATGTCTTCTTTCACCCTGAAGGTTGTTTCGGTCGCCATGGCGGCCGCGACGGTGCCAATGGGCTTGTCCTGGCTCAACATCGGCTGGAGCGGACATCGACCGCCCCACTCTGCCGCCACGACAGTCACCTTGGACCCTGGCTCGATCACCTATCCCCTGCCGGGCGAGTACCTGAGGAATGGACGCCCGCAATCAAATCCCCGGCTCAGCCGACAGTTCAACGAACCCATCGAAATCATGACCTATCAGGTCAGCGTGTCAGACTATGCGAGCTGTGTTGCGGCTGGCGGCTGTCAGACAGCACAGGAGACGCGCGCGATCGCGCCCGGTGCTCCCGTTACCGGAGTGAGTTATCTCGACGCCAATGCCTACGCCCAATGGTATTCGAAGGCGACAGGCGACGACTGGCGGCTGCCGTCCGATGAGGAGTGGGCGTTTGCCGCGGCGGAGCGGTTCGCAGGAGAATTTGAGGGTGTCGAAAACGATGCCAGCAACCCTGCCAGGCGTTGGCTCACCAGCTACCAGGCCGAGGTGGACCTCAATCGCAAACCGGATCCCTTGCCCAGGAGCCGTGGCTCTTTTGGAGCGAATTCGCGCGGCCTCTACGACTTTTCCGGTAACGTCTGGGAGTGGACGTCGACCTGCTATGTCCGCACCACGTTGGCGGCGGATGGGACCGGTGTTGCCAGTTCCGTCGACAATTGCGGTGTCCACGTCCTTGAAGGGCTTCACAGAGCCTACATGTCGAACTTCGTCAGCGACGGGAAAAGCGGAGGCTGTGCTGTTGGCACGCCTCCCGACAATCTTGGATTCAGGCTAGTCCGGGACCATCGAGGGTGGGCGAACCGTTTCCTCGGCCACCTCGGCATTGCGTGAAAAAAGAGCAGCGGCTGTTCCATCGCGTTTCGACTGTCACCTGCTCTCCCCGTCGCCTCACCGTGCCTTTGGCGTCATCAATGCGGTTCCGTAGATCAGGGTGAAGCCGGCAAATGCCGCCACCCATGCGGTGCCGGCCATGTCGATCACCACGTCATAGGGCAAGAAGGCGGCCAGGATTCTA
The DNA here is from genome assembly GCF_004022955.1 of Mesorhizobium sp. M7A.F.Ca.US.002.01.1.1. NCBI lineage: Bacteria > Pseudomonadati > Pseudomonadota > Alphaproteobacteria > Hyphomicrobiales > Phyllobacteriaceae > Mesorhizobium > Mesorhizobium sp. M7A.F.Ca.US.002.01.1.1. The sequence goes on from NZ_RZQE01000319.1 coordinate 4,334, forward strand.
AATGATCCCGCGAGAAGGACGGCCACGAAGATGAACAAGGCGCCTTTCCCGGCCTTGAGCTTTTGCCCGGTGTGCCCAAGCGTCGCGCGGATCATCACGGCAAGCGTCATTGAACCTACCGCACCAGTGCCGAGCGCGTGAAGTCCTGCCGCCGCCGGTACGGCATCGGGAAAGAAGATCGACGCCGAGACCAAGGCAAGACCGACCGGCACGAAGGTATAGGCAAGATGGAGAACCAGCACCAACGGATCCCGCAGTGTGCGCTCGCCGGCCCAGCGCGACAGACGCCACGCCTGGCAGACTGCGGCGACGGTCATAAGCGTTCCTGACGCGCGGTGGTCGGGAGCGAACGTCCACGCTGCCAGCGCCATGCCTGAGATGACAAGCGATGCGATGTCGAAACGCTCGAATGGGGCCGGCAGCCTGCCCGGATTTTCGCGCACGAGCCAGTTACGGGTGAAGCTTGGAATGATGCGCCCACCGATCAGCGAGATGAGCATGATCGCCGCAGCCATGCCGAGCCTGAGGCTGATGGCCGATGTGCCTTGAAGGTGCGCCTCGATGTGGAACGCGCCGTTGGCGCCCGCCAGAACGCCAAGCGGCAGCAGCACCTTGAGATTGCGCCAATTGCGTCCGGCGACGATCTCGCGTGCCGCCGCCGCTGCGACCGCAAGCAGAAAAGAGCCATCGATCACAGCCGCTGCTTCCCAGCCGATATCCGTCGAGAAGAAGACAGCGGCGCGTCCGGCAAGCCACAGGACAACCAGCGCCAGCAGCGGCAGGCCTTGCACGGGCAGCCGGCCGGTCCAGTTGGGAATGGCGGTCAGCAGGAACCCGGTGACGATCGCTGGCAGATAGCCGAACAGCATCTCGTGGATGTGCCAGTCGACGGGAGCAAAAACACTATGAGCATCGAGTTCGCCCGCATACACCGGCAGCCAAAGCAGAATTGAGAGCGCGGCATAAAGCGACCCGAGGAAGAAGAAGGGCCTGAACCCGTAGGAAAGAAATGCAGGCCCGATGTAGGCCCGATGGCGAGGAATTCCCATGATTTGCATCCTTCAAACGAGCAGGGCCGGATGAACCGCCGTCCTCGGTCCATCCGGCCCGCACCTGCCCTTTCATGGAGCAGGCATGGGTGTAGTCGATTGCTGGTCAGTTGGCGGGAATCTGAGTGAACAGATCGGCGAACACCGTCTTTGCTTTGCCTGCGTGCTTGACCGCCTTGGCGGCATCGAGGTTGACCGGCTTGCCGACAACGATCAGTGCGACCATGCCCATGCCGTAATGGGGTGCACATTTGACGCCGTAGACGCCCTCCTTCGTCAGCGTGACAGTGATTTCCTCGCTGGGCTTTCCCTTGAAAGGCTCGGCGCCATCCGGAAGCATGCCCTTGATCGACTCGGCATCATGCGTCTTGTCGGTCGGTACGAACTTCACGGTGTCGCCAGGAGCCGCCTGGACGAAGTCCGGCTGGAAAACCATTGCGCCTTTTTCACCCTTATTGAGCATTTGCACTACATGCTCTGCGGCACTTGCGCCGCTGGCGAGCGCGAGGATGGTGACGGCGGCGGCGAGGATGGAGAGTTTCATCGGTTTGTCCTTTGTTTCGTCTTCGCGGCATTGCGCCGTTCCATGCCATCTAGCCTGATTGGCCCGTGGGCAATTTGCGCTGGCGCAAACTCGGGGTAAGAAAGATCTCCCGCATGACTGATGCGGAACCGTAGGGCTGTGAGGGATCCGCTTGGCTGCGCTGGACCGATCGCTGATATCGCGGCTGCCCCTCTTCCAAGGGATGGCGCCCGAAGAGCAAAGCGAGATTCTCAGAAGTGCCCGATCGTCACGCTACGCCAAAGACTCAATGATCTTCGAGCAGGAAGCCGAAGCCCATTCCTTCTTCGTGCTGATCGCCGGGCACATACGGGTGGTCCGCACAACGCCGGACGGACAGCAGGTCATCGCCAGATACATCAGCGAAGGCGAGATCTTTGGCGTCGCCGCGGCCCTCGGCCGGACGACCTACCCTGCCAGCGCAGTCGCGGCGGTGGACTGCGTGGTGCTGGCCTGGTCAAACGATCTGTGGCCTGATCTGTCGAGACGCTTCCCCCTGTTTGGGGCAGCCACCTACAGGACGGTTGGAAGCAGGCTGCAGGAGACGCAGACGCGGGTGGTGGAGATGTCCACGGAACAGGTAGAGCAGCGGGTTGCGCATGCGCTTCTACGACTGGCTAACCAGACCGGCCGAAAGACTGACAGTGGCATTGAAATCGACTTCCCGATTTCGAGACAGGACATTGCTGAGATGACGGGAACGACGCTGCACACCGTCAGCCGGCTGCTCAGCAAATGGGAAGAGAACGGAATAATTGTCAGCGGGCGCCAGAGGGTCACGGTCAAAGATGCGCATCGCCTTGTCGTTCTCGCGGAGAATCGGGAAAAGGACTGACAGTCATCGTTCTCCTCGAATGGCAAATTCGAGTTCGACCAGAAAGTCGCCCTCATCGACTTGATGTTCCCGGCATGCCTCAGTCACCGTATGGAAAGCGCCTATCGGGCAGCCGACGCAGAGCATCTTG